>NZ_JACEHK010000001.1:0-300000 GCF_025377685.1 Anaerobacillus sp. CMMVII
ATTGAGCATAATCCGAATGCAAAGGTCGTTTATTTGTCTTCTGAAAATTACGAATGAGTTTATCAATTCACTTCGAGATAACAAAGCTGTGAATTTCCGCAATAAATATCGAAATGTGGACGTACTTTTAATTGATGATATTCAATTCTTAGCTGGAAAAGAACAACTCAAGAGGAATTTTTCCATACATTTAATGCCTTACATGATGATAGTAAGCAAATTGTAATTTCTAGTGACCGGCCACCAAAGAAATTCCTACTCTAGAAGATCGCCTTCGATCGCGATTTGAATGGGGTTTAATCACGGATATTACACCTCCTGATTTAGAGACAAGAATTGCAATTTTACGGAAAAAAGGCAAAAGCTGAAAATCTTGATATTCCGAATGAGGTTATGCTTTATATCGCAAACCAATTGATACAAATATTAGAGAATTGGAAGGGGCTCTTATTCGTGTCGTAGCCTATTCGTCTTTAATTAATCAAGATATGAATGCTGATTTAGCTGCTGTTGCACTAAAAGACATCGTTCCTAACTCAAAGCCAAAGGTAATTACAATAAACGATATTCAACGTGTCGTCGGTGATCATTTTAGTATTAAGTTAGATGACTTTAAAGCAAAAAACGCACAAAGAATGTCGCTTATCCAAGACAGATTGCGATGTATCTATCCAGAGAGCTTACTGATTTTTCATTACCGAAAATAGGTAGTGAATTTGGTGGTAGAGATCATACAACCGTCATTCATGCCCATGAAAAAATATCAAAATTGCTGGCAAGTGATATTGAATTCCAAAAACAAATACAAGAAATTAAGGAACAATTAAAGATATAAGTTTCAAAATATAACATTCTTTTTGAAGGTAATTGCTTTTTAGTGATTTAACCTTCTAATTTTTTGCGGGAAATTGTTAATAACATTGCTTCAGTTACGCACAACTTATCTACATGTGAATAACTTGTTGTCTCTGATTCTTTTCGACTTATCCACAATTAACAGGACCTATTACTATTATTACTACTTTTTATTAAAAAAATAATTAAATATAACTATTAAAAATTAAAATTTTTTTTTGATACTCAGGAGGTATACGATGCAATTTGTTATTAACCGAGATCATTTTGTTCACAGTGTTCAGGCATGTATCGAAAGCAATCTCGTCTAGAACTACGATACCTATTTTAACGGGGATAAAAATTGTTGCGGACCATGAAGGTGTTACGTTAACAGGAAGTGATTCAGATATCTCGATTGAATGCTTTATTCCCAAAGAAGAAGATGGAGAACAACTTGTAGAAATTATTGAAGAAGGCAGTATTGTTCTTCAAGCGAAATTCTTTACTGAAATTGTAAAGAAATTACCTGAGGATAAAATTGAAGTTGTTGTTCAAGACCAATTTGCGACAACATTACCGTTCTGGATCATCTGTATTTAACCTTAATGGCCTGGATCCTGAAGAATATCCACGTTTACCTCAGATTGAAGAAGATAATTTATTTCAAATTCCAAATGACCTAATGAAAAATATTATTCGACAAACTGTCTTCGCAGTGTCCACTGCAGAAACACGTCCAATCTTGACAGGTGTAAACTGGCAGGTCGAAAATAAACAATTAATCTGTACTGCAACAGATAGCCATCGTTTAGCAATGCGAACAGCAACGATTGAAACGAATATCGATGACTTGAGCTTTAGCAATGTTGTCATTCCAGGAAAGAGTTTGACAGAACTAAGTAAAATTATTGAAGACAATGTTGATCTTCTTGAAATTGTTGTAACTGAAAATCAAATTTTATTTAAATCAAAACACCTACTCTTCTTCTCAAGACTTCTTGATGGGAATTATCCGGCTACAAAAAATATGATTCCGGATCATTCAAAGACGGAGATCTTTTTAGAGACTAAAGGATTTTTACAAGCAATAGAAAGAGCTCTTCTGCTCTCTCGTGATGGTAAGAATAATGTTGTAAATTTTAAAACGCTAGAAAATGGTGTAATTGAGATTACATCAGTAACTCCTGAAATTGGTCGAGTAACAGAGAAAATTACAACGAAACAATTGAATGGTGAGGAACTAAGGATTTCTTTTAACGGGAAAAATATTATCGATGCATTAAAGGTCGTTGATAGTAGTGAAATTAAGATTTCGTTTACAGGAGCAATGAGTCCATTTTTACTTAGACCGGTTGAAAGTGACAAAGCATTACACTTATTTTCTCCAGTGAGAACCTACTAAGCCAACAAAAAAATGCTGCCTATACAGATAAGACTAGGTAGCATTTTTCCTGTTTTAAAACTAACTTTCTTTTTAAAGATTGAGTTTGTGTTAGTCCCGGGAGTTTAGTACAATATAGTTTAAGGGCAAAATAAGAACGTTAGATTTTTTTCATAAATGTTTCCTCGAAATAAACGAAAGAAGGTGCGCGGATGGAAACAAATGTAACTGTTTCAACGGAGTTTATTACTCTTGGTCAAATGTTAAAAGAAGTTGGAATTATTGATACTGGTGGAATGGCTAAATGGTTTTTGAGTGAACATGAAGTCTACTTAAATAGTGAGCTTGAAAACAGAAGAGGCAAAAAGCTATATAACGGCGATCTTATTTCGATTCCTACTCATGGTACTTTTCGTATCGTAGTAACCGACTAGTCAATTTTTGAAATATAAGCCTATAACTATAGCGGGCGATTTTCAATTAACTCTATGATGTATAGCGTTAATTGGATTTACTAAAGTGAGGGAAAGTTTTGTATATTAAAGATCTTACTTTAACTAATTATCGTAATTATAAAAAAGAGCAAGTAACCTTTGAAAACAATGTAAATGTCATATTAGGAGAAAATGCTCAAGGTAAAACGAATGTCATGGAATCTATTTATGTTCTTGGATTAGCAAAATCACATCGTACGACGCGGGACAGAGAACTTATTTATTGGGATGAAGAATATGCTAAAATAGAAGGTAGTGTTCAAAAACGAACAGGCCCAATAACCTTAGAAGTGATCATTTCAACTAAGGGTAAAAAGGTGAAATTAAACCGTTTAGAACAACGGAAATTAAGCGAATATATCGGCGCTTTAAATATTGTCATGTTTGCACCCGAGGATTTAAATCTAGTCAAAGGAAGCCCTCAGGTGCGGCGTCGTTTCATAGATATGGAAATAGGACAAATAAATCCTATTTACCTTTATAATTTGTCGCTCTATCAAAAAATATTACAGCAAAGAAATCATCTTTTAAAAGATTTGCAAAGAAAAAAGGCTGATAATGGATTGCTAGATATATTAACATTTCAACTCATTGAACAGGCAGCTAAGGTCATGCATAAACGGTATGAGTTTATTGAAATGCTAGAACGCTGGGCGCAGCCAATTCACCATGATATTAGTAGGGGTTTAGAAAATCTTGAAATTAAATATAAACCTTCAATTAAGGTATCAGAAACGACAGATTGTCGAAAATAGAAGAAGTCTTGGAAGAAAATTTTTCCAAGATGAAGACAAAGGAAATTGAGAGAGGAACCTCGTTAGTTGGACCTCATCGCGATGATCTTTTATTTTTTGTCAATGATCGTGATGTTCAAACATATGGCTCGCAGGGCCAGCAAAGAACAACAGCCCTTTCAGTAAAAATGGCTGAGTTAGAATTAATCTATGACAAAATTGGCGAATATCCAATTCTATTACTAGATGACGTACTTTCTGAGTTAGATGACTATCGCCAGTCTCATTTATTAAATACAATTCAAGGAAAAGTCCAAACATTTGTGACAACAACGAGTGTTGATGGTATTGACCATCAAACACTAAAGGAAGCTTCGACGTATTTGGTTGACAAAGGGAATATTCAAAAATTGAAATGAGGTGTATAAGTGTTTATTCATTTAGGAGGAGACACTGTAATTCGTTCCAAAGATGTTATTGCCATTTTAGATCGCCAAGTGAAGGAAACGTCAGAGACTACTGTTGAGTTCTTAGAGTTTTATCAAAAAGAAAAAAAAGTAGAAGAAATAGCGAAGGATATGACAAAATCTATCGTTATAACAAATGAAAAAGTCTACTTATCCCCTATCTCCTCTTCTACATTAAAACGAAGAGCCTTATTTGTTACAGATATAGATGAAATATAGTTTAGAGCTTAGGGTGTAAAGTGTAGAGTTATCTGAGAGTGTTGCTTCGAAGTAATACTTTTAATCAACTCAAAACTCAAACTCAAAACTCTTAACTCAATTTAAGAAGTGGGTGAAGATATTGACAATTGAACAACAATCTCAAGCATATGATGAAAGTCAGATTCAGGTCCTCGAAGGTTTAGAAGCTGTTCGAAAACGTCCAGGAATGTACATTGGCTCAACTAGTAGTCGTGGACTTCATCACTTAGTATGGGAAATCGTAGATAATAGTATTGATGAAGCGCTAGCAGGTCATTGTGATACAATCTCCGTAACAATTGAAGAAAACAATAGTATTACGGTTGTAGATAATGGACGTGGGATTCCGGTTGGAATCCATGAAAAAATGGGACGACCTGCCGTTGAGGTTATTATGACAGTGCTACATGCTGGTGGTAAGTTTGGCGGTGGCGGTTATAAAGTATCTGGGGGGCTTCATGGTGTAGGTGCCTCTGTAGTTAATGCTTTATCTAGTAAGTTGGAAGTTGAGGTACATAGAGACGGGAAAATCTACTATCAAGAATTTCACCGCGGTGTTCCACAAGCGGATTTATCAATTATTGGTGAAACAGACAGACGTGGTACGACTGTTCGCTTCCAGCCTGATACGGAGATTTTTACTGAAACAATCGTTTATGAATTTGATATTTTAGCAACTCGTTTACGAGAATTAGCATTCTTAAATAAAGGATTACGAATTCTTATTGAAGATAAACGTGAGAATGGTAAACAAAAAGAATACCATTATGAAGGTGGAATTGCCTCTTTTGTTGAGCATTTAAACCGAACACGTGAGGCTCTTCATGAGCCACCAATTTTTATTGAAGCTGAAAAAGATGGTTTACAAGTAGAGGTAGCTGTTCAATACAATGATAGTTACACTAGTAACATTTACTCTTTTGCTAATAACATTAATACACATGAAGGTGGAACGCATGAATCTGGTTTTAAAACTGGATTAACTCGTGTAATAAACGATTATGCTAGAAAACATAATTTGTTTAAAGAAAGTGATGCGAACCTTACAGGTGATGATGTTCGTGAAGGATTAACAGCGATCATTTCCGTCAAAATTCCTGAGCCGCAATTTGAAGGACAAACAAAAACAAAGCTAGGAAACAGTGAAGCACGTACAATTACTGACTCTGTTTTTAGTGAATGTTTTTCTAAATTCCTAGGAGAAAATCCTGCTGTCGCCAAAAAAATTGTTGAAAAAGGTGTCATGGCATCAAGAGCTCGAGAAGCAGCGAAGAAAGCAAGGGAATTAACAAGACGGAAAAGTGCCTTAGAAGTAAGTTCACTTCCAGGAAAGCTTGCTGATTGTTCTTCTAAAGATGCTTCAATCAGTGAAATTTATATCGTAGAGGGAGATTCAGCAGGTGGTTCGGCAAAACAAGGTCGTGACCGTCATTTCCAAGCAATACTGCCTTTACGAGGGAAAATCATTAATGTTGAAAAGGCACGTTTAGATAAAATCTTATCTAACACAGAGATTAGAGCTATTATCACGGCACTAGGGACGGGAATTGGCGAAGACTTTGATATTTCTAAAGCACGCTATCATAAAACGATTATTATGACAGATGCTGACGTTGACGGCGCTCATATTCGTACGTTAATTCTTACATTTTTCTATCGTTATATGAAACCATTACTTGAACATGGCTATATTTATATTGCCCAACCGCCGTTATATAAAGTGCAACAAGGGAAAAAAATCGAATATGCCTATAACGATAAAGAGTTAAATGAAATCTTCTCACAAATGGCAGAAAATCCAAAGCCTAATGTCCAACGTTATAAAGGTTTAGGAGAGATGAACCCAACGCAGCTTTGGGAAACCACTATGGATCCAAGCACGCGAACGCTATTACAAGTAACGTTAGAAGATGCTATAAAGGCCGATGAAACGTTTGAAACGTTAATGGGAGACAAGGTAGAACCACGTCGTGAATTCATACAAGAAAATGCAATTTATGTAAAGAACTTAGATATATAAGGCGCTTTTCGTAAACTTTGTTCCTATTTTCAAACTTAAGGTGTTGCATCCTACGACATGCCTTACTTAACCAAATAATAAGTTAGAAAATATGCCCGTCAAAATTGATGCAAAGTCTTTTACTATATAATTGAAAAAAAACAATCTATGCGAAAACACCCATATATAAAAATGTAGAATGTAGAATGTAAATTGTTTGAAGAAAGCTCTATGAAGCAATTTCAACTTTTTATATTCTACAAAGCTCCATCCAATGAGAAAACATCTAGTAAATTAGAATTAAGAATTAGTTTTATTGGCAAACGGTGCTATTAATAACATTTCTACATTCTAAATTCTACATTATACATTTAGTTTTGTTGGATAAAGGGAATTGGAGGTAAGGCTAGATGGAAGGTCAATCTAGAGTTAAAGAAATAAATATAAGTCAGGAAATGAAAACGTCATTTATGGATTATGCGATGAGTGTAATTGTAAGTCGTGCTCTACCTGATGTTCGTGATGGTTTAAAGCCAGTACACCGTCGTATTTTATTTGCCATGAATGAGTTAGGAATGACTTCTGATAAAGCATATAAAAAGTCTGCTCGTATTGTTGGGGAAGTAATTGGTAAGTATCACCCACACGGTGATTCGGCAGTGTATGAAACCATGGTAAGGATGGCTCAAGATTTTAGTTATCGTTACATGCTTGTTGATGGTCACGGTAATTTCGGTTCTGTTGATGGTGATTCTGCAGCAGCAATGCGTTATACAGAAGCAAGAATGTCAAAAATATCGATGGAAATGGTCCGTGATATCAATAAAGATACCATTGACTATCAAGATAATTATGACGGCTCTGAACGTGAACCTAAGGTTTTGCCTGCTCGCTTCCCTAATCTACTAGTTAACGGAGCAACTGGAATTGCCGTTGGAATGGCGACCAACATACCTCCACATCAACTAGGAGAGGTAATTGATGGTGTCTTAGCAGTTAGTCATAACCCAGATATTACATTACCAGAATTAATGGAAGTTATTCCTGGCCCAGATTTCCCAACTGGTGCTGAAATCGTAGGAATTTCAGGGATCCGTCGTGCTTATCAAACTGGTAGAGGTTCGATAGTATTACGAGCAAAAGCATCTATTGAAGAGATGGGCGGAGGAAAACAACGGATCATTGTTTCTGAAATCCCTTATCAAGTTAATAAAGCAAAGCTTATTGAAAAAATTGCTGAATTAGTTAGAGAGAAAAAAATTGATGGCATCACTGATTTACGTGATGAGTCTGACCGTACAGGTATGCGTATTTGCATTGAATTACGACGTGATGTTAATGCCAATGTACTTTTAAATAATCTATATAAGCAAACCGCTATGCAAACAAGCTTCGGTATTAATTTACTTGCCTTAGTCGATGGTCAACCTAAGGTATTAAACTTAAAAGAATGCCTTGAATATTATTTAGAGCATCAAAAAGTTGTCATTAAGCGTCGTACAGCATTTGAATTACGAAAAGCTGAAGCGAGGGCTCATATTTTAGAGGGATTAAGAATAGCTCTAGACCATTTAGATGCGGTTATCGCCTTAATCCGAGCTTCGCAAACAACTGATATTGCAAGAAATGGCTTGATGGAACAATTCTCATTAAGTTATGAACAGGCTCAAGCTATATTAGATATGAGACTTCAACGCCTAACTGGTTTAGAGCGTGACAAGATCGAAAACGAATATGCAGAATTAGTCGCACGTATTGCAGAATTAAAAGCAATCCTTGCGGATGAAGAAAAAGTCTTAGAAATTATCCGTGAAGAGCTTAGTGAAGTTAAAGAAAGATTTAATGACGAAAGAAAAACAATGATCTCAATTGACGAAGATAGCTTTGAAGATGAAGATCTAATTCCTAGAACGAATATTATTATTACCCTTACCCACAATGGTTACATTAAACGGCTACCAATCTCTACCTACCGTAGCCAAAAACGTGGTGGCCGTGGTATTCAGGGAATGGGAACAAATGATGATGATTTCGTAGAACAATTGTTTACAACATGTACTCATCATACACTCTTATTTTTCACAAACAAAGGGAAAGTGTACCGTTTAAAAGGCTATGAAATACCTGAATTAGGTAGAACCGCAAAGGGAATTCCGATTATTAATTTACTGCAAATCGAACCAGGCGAATATATTAGTGCTGTAATCCCAATTGAAGAATTTAATGAAAATTATTTAATCTTTATGACAAAACATGGGGTAACAAAACGTACTGAGTTAAGTTCTTTCGCAAACATTCGTAAAGGTGGTCTTTTTGCAATCAATTTACGTGATGATGATGAACTGCATGGAGTTCGATTAACAGATGGCACGAAGCAAATCATCGTAGGTACAAGAAAAGGTATGGCGATACATTTCCATGAAACTGATGTTCGTTTAATGGGGAGAACTGCTGGAGGAGTAAGAGGTATCTCTTTAACGGAAGATGATCAAGTTGTTGGTATGGATATTATGGAGGATGGCTATGATGTCTTAACGGTAACTGAAAAAGGGTATGGTAAGAAAACTCCTATTGAAGAATACCGAATTCAAAACCGTGGTGGTAAAGGGATAAGAACATGTAATATTACCGATAAAAACGGAAATGTTGTTTCATTACGTGTTGTTTCAGATGAGCATGATTTGATGATTATTTCAGTTGATGGAGTAATTATCCGACTACACGTTCGTGATATTTCAAGAACGGGACGAAACACACAAGGTGTTCGCTTAATCAGAATTGGCGAAGGTGAAGGCGTAGCCACAGTTGCTAAGGTTGATATCGATGAAGAAGCAATAGAGGCTGAAAGTGAAGAACTTGAAGGTCAGGAAGAAGCTGTTGTTGAAGAGCAAAGTGATAGCGAAAATGAATAATTTAATAAAGTAAGCACTCTAGACTTACCTTCATGTATGTGAAGGTAAGTTTTTTTGGATAATCGTATGTTATAATGGTATAAAATTGAAAAAAGTTTTGTTTTTTTGGGGGAAGGCAGCGATGAAAGTCAAACCAAATCAACTAATAGTAGGATGTATTTTAGCTAATGATATCCATTGTAATTCAAACCAAATATTAATGCGTAAGAAAACGATCTTAACTGAAGAGTACATAAATGTAGTAAAAGCTTTCTTAATTGAAGATATTGAAGTTGAATCTCACATAAGTAATGGAATGACATTTTCTCCCAGAGAAGTTATTCCAACCGATGAAATTAATGAAATTGGCGATAGTTGTTCATTTAGGGAACTTTACCTGCAAGCCGTGGTAAGTTATAAGAAATTATTTCAAGGCTGGCAGGCAGGATTAAAAGTAGATATTTTACCAATAAGAAAAATACTACTATCACTGTTGGATAAATTAGATGAAGCGCCTGATGAAATTATTTCAATTCACAGTTATGCAACTAAAGTTGATTATATCTATCACCATGCTGTATCAGTTGGTGCACTTTCAGCATACTTAGGTAGAATGCTAAATCTAACATATGTAGAGCAAATTCAAATAGGATTGGCTGGATTGATGGCTGATAGTGGCATGTCTAAAACTCCCAATAGCATTATCTATAAAAAGAACTCGTTAACAGCATCAGAATTCGAGGAAATGAAAAGGCATCCTATGCTAAGTTATCAGATGATTAAGGATATACCAGGTATTACTGATGGAGTCTTGCTAGGAGTAGTTCAACATCACGAACGTGAGGATGGTAGTGGTTATCCGATGGCGGTTACCTCACAAAAATTACACAAGTTTAGCAAGATCATTGCAGTGGTAGATGTATTTCACGCAATGACTTCAGAACGCACTTATAAGTCTAAGCAATCACCCTATCAGGTAATAGAGTTAATTAGAAAAGACAACTTTGGTAAATTTGATATAAAAATTGTACAAACATTAGAAAGTTTAATAGCCAACTTTTCAATCGGAACAAGAGTTAAACTCAATAATGGTGAAGAAGGTGAGGTAGTCTTTTTAGAACCTCAAGATCGGATACGTCCAATGGTACGATCAAAAGTCAGTGGTGAATTTATTAAACTAGCAAATCGAAGTGATCTTTATATAGATGAAATTATTTAGTAATAATAATTTAGGATTAATAGATGACTTGCTAAGTTAAGAATATTAATCCTAAATTTCTTTAAAACTATTGTGTAATAGTGAATGCTATGGTAAACTTCATTTTACGGTCAAAGAAGAGCTACATTTTAAAGCTAGAGTATTGACCAAGAGAAGTAAAAGTGATATTATATAAAAGTTGCTGATTTAAGCAATACGATTTAATATTAAAAAAAAGTTATTGACGGAATTAAATTATACTGATATAATTTAATTCTTGTCGTAAACAAACGACATCGTTCTTTGAAAACTGAACACACAGCCAAGCGAATTAAAGAGGTAGTAAAATATCTCGTCAATGCAACAAAATTTTTTGAGCTATATCAAACACTTTTATGGAGAGTTTGATCCTGGCTCAGGACGAACGCTGGCGGCGTGCCTAATACATGCAAGTCGAGCGGACAATTGAGAGCTTGCTCTCAATTGTTAGCGGCGGACGGGTGAGTAACACGTGGGCAACCTGCCCTGTAGACTGGGATAACTTCGGGAAACCGAAGCTAATACCGGATAATCTTTTGAGTCACATGGCTCGAAAGTAAAAGTTGGGTTTACCTAACACTACAGGATGGGCCCGCGGCGCATTAGCTAGTTGGTAAGGTAATGGCTTACCAAGGCGACGATGCGTAGCCGACCTGAGAGGGTGATCGGCCACACTGGGACTGAGACACGGCCCAGACTCCTACGGGAGGCAGCAGTAGGGAATCTTCCGCAATGGACGAAAGTCTGACGGAGCAACGCCGCGTGAACGATGAAGGCCTTCGGGTCGTAAAGTTCTGTTGTTAGGGAAGAACAAGTACCGTTCAAATAGGGCGGTACCTTGACGGTACCTAACCAGAAAGCCACGGCTAACTACGTGCCAGCAGCCGCGGTAATACGTAGGTGGCAAGCGTTGTCCGGAATTATTGGGCGTAAAGCGCGCGCAGGCGGTCTCTTAAGTCTGATGTGAAAGCCCACGGCTCAACCGTGGAGGGTCATTGGAAACTGGGAAACTTGAGTGCAGAAGAGGAGAGTGGAATTCCATGTGTAGCGGTGAAATGCGTAGATATATGGAGGAACACCAGTGGCGAAGGCGACTCTCTGGTCTGTAACTGACGCTGAGGCGCGAAAGCGTGGGGAGCAAACAGGATTAGATACCCTGGTAGTCCACGCCGTAAACGATGAGTGCTAGGTGTTAGGGGTTTCGATGCCCTTAGTGCCGAAGTTAACACATTAAGCACTCCGCCTGGGGAGTACGACCGCAAGGTTGAAACTCAAAGGAATTGACGGGGGCCCGCACAAGCAGTGGAGCATGTGGTTTAATTCGAAGCAACGCGAAGAACCTTACCAGGTCTTGACATCCTTTGACAACCCTAGAGATAGGGCTTTCCCCTTCGGGGGACAAAGTGACAGGTGGTGCATGGTTGTCGTCAGCTCGTGTCGTGAGATGTTGGGTTAAGTCCCGCAACGAGCGCAACCCTTGATCTTAGTTGCCAGCATTCAGTTGGGCACTCTAAGGTGACTGCCGGTGACAAACCGGAGGAAGGTGGGGATGACGTCAAATCATCATGCCCCTTATGACCTGGGCTACACACGTGCTACAATGGATGGTACAAAGGGCAGCAAAACCGCGAGGTTGAGCCAATCCCATAAAGCCATTCTCAGTTCGGATTGTAGGCTGCAACTCGCCTACATGAAGCCGGAATTGCTAGTAATCGCGGATCAGCATGCCGCGGTGAATACGTTCCCGGGCCTTGTACACACCGCCCGTCACACCACGAGAGTTTGTAACACCCGAAGTCGGTGGGGTAACGCAATATGCGAGCCAGCCGCCTAAGGTGGGACAGATGATTGGGGTGAAGTCGTAACAAGGTAGCCGTATCGGAAGGTGCGGCTGGATCACCTCCTTTCTATGGAGTTAAAACTCTAGTCGATGCTTTTCTTTTAGAAAAGTACGCTGACGCTGTGTTTCAGTTTTGAGAGAATGATCTCTCAATTAAATAGTTAACTGCTCAATATTCATTATTGTGCTCCTGCGGTACTCCTTGCGTCGTATCCTCGTCGCAAAGTTGCATGAAGCTAATCAATGAAGCATCACACGATGTGATTGAGGTCAGTGGCTTTGTTCCTTGAAAACTAGATAACAACTAACACATTTAAGTTTTACCGGAAAGTTTGTAAAAGCTTTTGAGTAAACTTGAGTAGTCAAGAATTCAATTCGACGTAAAATCCTTTTAACAGGTAATTTTTCGAAAGAAGCAAGAAGATCGAGGAGCCGATTGAGTCAATCACCGGAGTGTACATAAACCGTACATGAGGATGATTGAGGAATGAAGGCGACGAAGATATTCGCCGCTTATTGCGAAAAATTTAGGTTAAGTTAGAAAGGGCGCACGGTGGATGCCTTGGCACTAGGAGCCGAAGAAGGACGTGACGAACAACGATATGCCTCGGGGAGCTGTAAGTAAGCTTTGATCCGGGGATTTCCGAATGGGGGAACCCACCATCCGTAATGGGATGGTACCCATAGCTGAATACATAGGCTATGAGGAGGCAGACCTGGGGAACTGAAACATCTAAGTACCCAGAGGAAGAGAAAGAAATTATCGATTTCCTGAGTAGCGGCGAGCGAAACGGAAACAGCCCAAACCAAGGGGCTTGCCCCTTGGGGTTGTAGGACACTCTACACGGAGTTACAAAGAAACGAAGTAGACGAAGCGATCTGGAAAGGTCCGCGAAACAAGGTAACAGCCCTGTAATCGAAACTTCGTTTCCTCCAGAGTGTATCCTGAGTACGGCGGGACACGTGAAACCCCGTCGGAATCCGGGAGGACCATCTCCCAAGGCTAAATACTTCCTAGTGACCGATAGTGAACCAGTACCGTGAGGGAAAGGTGAAAAGCACCCCGGGAGGGGAGTGAAAGAGATCCTGAAACCGTGTGCCTACAAGTAGTTGGAGCCCATTTACGGGTGACAGCGTGCCTTTTGTAGAATGAACCGGCGAGTTACGATTACGTGCAAGGTTAAGCTGAAGAGGCGGAGCCGCAGCGAAAGCGAGTCTGAATAGGGCGAATGAGTACGTGGTCGTAGACCCGAAACCGTGTGATCTACCCATGTCCAGGGTGAAGTTCAGGTAACACTGAATGGAGGCCCGAACCCACGCACGTTGAAAAGTGCGGGGATGAGGTGTGGGTAGGGGTGAAATGCCAATCGAACTCGGAGATAGCTGGTTCTCCCCGAAATAGCTTTAGGGCTAGCCTCGAGGGAAGAGTATTGGAGGTAGAGCACTGATTGGACTAGGGGTCCCCACAGGATTACCGAATTCAGTCAAACTCCGAATGCCAAATACTTATCCTCGGGAGTCAGACTGCGAGTGCTAAGATCCGTAGTCAAGAGGGAAACAGCCCAGACCATCAGCTAAGGTCCCAAAGTATACGTTAAGTGGAGAAGGATGTGGAGTTGCCCAGACAACCAGGATGTTGGCTTAGAAGCAGCCACCATTTAAAGAGTGCGTAATAGCTCACTGGTCGAGTGACTCTGCGCCGAAAATGTACCGGGGCTAAACGTATCACCGAAGCTATGGATTGCGCACCTGGTGCGCAGTGGTAGGGGAGCGTTCTAAGTGCAGCGAAGTCAGACCGGAAGGACTGGTGGAGCGCTTAGAAGTGAGAATGCCGGTATGAGTAGCGAAAAGAGGGGTGAGAATCCCCTCCGTCGAAAGCCCAAGGTTTCCTGAGGAAGGCTCGTCCGCTCAGGGTAAGTCGGGACCTAAGCCGAGGCTGAAAAGCGTAGGCGATGGACAACAGGTTGAAATTCCTGTACCACCTCCTCACCGTTTGAGCAATGGGGGGACGCAGAAAGGTAGGGTAAGCGCACTGATGGATATGTGCGTCCAAGCAGTTAGGCTGAGAAGTAGGCAAATCCGCTTCTCGTGAAGGCTGAGCTGTGATGGCGAGCGAAATTTAAGTAGCGAAGTTCCTGATCCTACACTGCCAAGAAAAGCCTCTAGCGAGGTGAGAGGTGCCCGTACCGCAAACCGACACAGGTAGGCGAGAAGAGAATTCTAAGACGCTCGGGAGAACTCTCGTTAAGGAACTCGGCAAAATGACCCCGTAACTTCGGGAGAAGGGGTGCTCTGATAGGGTGTTAAAGCCCGAGAGAGCCGCAGTGAATAGATCCAAGCGACTGTTTAGCAAAAACACAGGTCTCTGCGAAGCCGCAAGGCGAAGTATAGGGGCTGACACCTGCCCGGTGCTGGAAGGTTAAGAGGAGGGGTTATCCGTAAGGAGAAGCTCTGAATTGAAGCCCCAGTAAACGGCGGCCGTAACTATAACGGTCCTAAGGTAGCGAAATTCCTTGTCGGGTAAGTTCCGACCCGCACGAATGGTGTAACGATTTGGATACTGTCTCAACGAGAGACCCGGTGAAATTATATTACCTGTGAAGATGCAGGTTACCCGCGACAGGACGGAAAGACCCCATGGAGCTTTACTGTAGCTTGATATTGGATTTTGGTACAATTTGTACAGGATAGGTAGGAGCCTGAGAACCCGGAGCGCCAGCTTCGGTGGAGGCGTCGGTGGGATACTACCCTGATTGTATTGAAATTCTAACCTAGGACCGTGATCCGGTTCGGGGACAGTGTCAGGTGGGCAGTTTGACTGGGGCGGTCGCCTCCTAAACAGTAACGGAGGCGCCCAAAGGTTCCCTCAGAATGGTTGGAAATCATTCGTAGAGTGCAAAGGCAAAAGGGAGCTTGACTGCGAGACCTACAAGTCGAGCAGGGACGAAAGTCGGGCTTAGTGATCCGGTGGTTCCGCATGGAAGGGCCATCGCTCAACGGATAAAAGCTACCCTGGGGATAACAGGCTTATCTCCCCCAAGAGTCCACATCGACGGGGAGGTTTGGCACCTCGATGTCGGCTCATCGCATCCTGGGGCTGAAGTAGGTCCCAAGGGTTGGGCTGTTCGCCCATTAAAGCGGTACGCGAGCTGGGTTCAGAACGTCGTGAGACAGTTCGGTCCCTATCCGTCGCGGGCGTAGGAAATTTGAGAGGAGCTGTCCTTAGTACGAGAGGACCGGGATGGACACACCGCTGGTGTACCAGTTGTTCCGCCAGGAGCATAGCTGGGTAGCTACGTGTGGAAGGGATAAGTGCTGAAAGCATCTAAGCATGAAGCCCCCCTCGAGATGAGATTTCCCTTGGAGTTAATCCAGTAAGACCCCTTAAAGATGATGAGGTTGATAGGTCTCGGGTGGAAGCACGGTGACGTGTGGAGCTGAGAGATACTAATCGGTCGAGGACTTATCCTATAAATAAGTTTAGAGTGATGAGTGTAGAGTTTTGAGTTGCGTGAGTAACTCAAAGCAGTAAATACCAAATTCTAAATAAACGGATTGAATTTTACTCAAGTCTTAAATGTGTGTTATCTAGTTTTCAGGGAATGAAAATTTCTTGAAAAATTAAGTAGCTTGATCTTGAATTGAGTTCGTGCGTCTGTGTCTACCAGTGTAGCTTCGAAGTAAGCTTCCTCGACGCAAAGCAGCATGATGTAAACTCAAAGAAGCATCTCACGATGTGATTGAGGTCAGTAGCTTTTTTGAAGGAATGAACTTTCTTCAGATAATCTAGTAGCGATAGCGAAGAGGTCACACTCGTTCCCATGCCGAACACGACCGTTAAGCTCTTCAGCGCCGATGGTAGTTGGGGGGTTCCCCCTGTGAGAGTAGGACGTTGCTAGGTAGGAAAACACATTCTTTATGGAATGTGTTTTTTTGTATGTTTATCTATAAGAATTTAAAATAGATTATATGGTTGTGTGCATCTGCGTCTACAAGCTAAGCTCCGAAGCGGAATTCCTCGATGCAAAGCTGCACGTAGTTTTTCAAAGAAGTAACTCACGATGTGAACGAGGTGAGCTGCTTTCCTGCGTCTACAAGCTTAGCTCCGAAGCGTGCTTCCTCGTCGCAAAGCTTCACGTTGTTAACCAAAGAAGTATCTCAGGTTGTAAATGAGGTCAGTTGCTTCTCTGCTTGATTTCACGCTGTAACCTCACTGCAAGCTATAACCAGTGAGGCATTAAACCTTATCCTTGAAGAAGTAATGCAATATAAAAGGGAACTTTTTGTTTAGTTACTTCAAGAAACTCTGTTATGAATGGTAAATCGTTAGATGGGTATTGATGAAATAGCTCGCCCCACCAATCAGTCTCATATCTACAAATCATACTTAAATTATATAAAATTAAATAGTGAACCAATAATTCTGGTAAGTATGAATACATTGATCGCTCTGTTGGGAGTTTAAATTGAATTTTGGAGAGATCAAACTGGATTGGTGAACAAAATAATGGATTTAGCTGTTTTTTAATCTCAAGAAATATTTTTGCCTTTTCTTCTCGACTTTTATTAATCACCAATGGTGCGTGCTCTGAGACAAGGTGAACAAAACTATCTAGTGATAAATGTAGGTTGTCTAAGATACGGTTGTCCAGAGAATACAATAAGTCCTGCTCTTTAGTTATTGGGTAAGCTACCTTTTCATTATAGAGAGAATAAAAAGAAGGATGAAGTTCAGGAATTCGCTTCATTAATTCTCCCATCTTATATTTCTCACCTTCTAAGTGCTTGATAGTAAACATTTTTTCTGAAAAGTGGGTAACAAGACCATTTTTTTGGATTTTTACTTCATCAAATAAAAATTCGTACTGAACCTTTTTTCGTTTTCTTGTAGAAACTCCATGTGCTAGTACTTGGGTTGTTTCTGGATAGTTTGGGTCTACGGTTAAAATAGCAGCTTTCATTAGCTGAATCATTCCATAAAATAACAGCACAGGTTGAAGCTCATAAGGAGCTATGACTGATTGGTCATAATACTTTTTGCCATGTTCTAAATAATAAATCAGCGTATAACTATTTTGAAAAGCCAGTTTCTCTCCTTCGGGAAAATGTGTATACTTCTTACTTAAATAATTCTGCGTCTGATTTGCAGAATAAAAAGTTCGAAAGTACTTCCAGGGGTCTAATTTTTCCATATTCTCTAACCTCTTCGAATAAAGATATTTGAATAATTCGACATCTATTCCATTCTTGACAGTAGTTTAACCAATTGATAAGCTACTAATAATATTTTTAAGAGAATATCGTGAGAGGATGAGTTGGATGTGGGACAATAAGTTTGTTAAAGAAGGTTTGACGTTTGATGATGTTTTATTAATACCAGCTAGATCAGAAGTTCTTCCAAAGGATGTTTCTGTAAGTACGACCCTTTCAAAAACATTAAAATTAAACATCCCAATTATTAGTGCAGGAATGGATACAGTTACTGAGGCGAAAATGGCGATTGCAATTGCCCGAGAAGGTGGCTTAGGCATCATTCATAAGAATATGTCGATTGAAGCTCAAGCAGAGGAAGTTGATCGTGTAAAAAGGTCGGAAAGTGGTGTTATTACAAATCCTTTCTATTTAACCCCAGATGCTCTCGTTTCTGATGCAGAACAACTGATGTCAAAATATCGTATCTCTGGTGTTCCTATCGTTAATGAGCAAATGAAATTAGTAGGAATTTTAACGAATCGCGACCTTCGTTTTATTGATGATTACTCTATTACGATTGATACTGTAATGACAAAAGATCAACTAGTAACAGCTTCAGTTGGTACAACATTAAGAGATGCTGAAAAAATTCTTCAAAAGCATAAAATTGAAAAACTTCCATTAGTAGATAATGAAGGTGTATTAAAAGGTTTAATTACAATTAAAGATATTGAAAAGGTCATTCAGTTTCCAAACTCAGCAAAAGATCATCAAGGGCGATTAATCGTTGGAGCTGCAGTAGGTGTAACCGCTGATACTATGGAACGAGTAAAAGCTCTTGTTGAGGCAAGCGTAGATGTCATTGTCTTAGATACGGCTCATGGTCATTCAAAAGGTGTTCTTGATAAAGTTAGAGAAGTAAGAGAGGCATACCCAGATTTAAATATTATTGCAGGAAATGTTGCAACTGCAGCAGCAACGAAAGATCTAATTGAAGCTGGTGCAAATATTATTAAGGTTGGTATTGGTCCTGGTTCAATCTGCACAACGCGAATTATTGCTGGAATTGGAGTCCCACAGATTACGGCAGTATATGACTGTGCAAATGAAGCAAACAAACACGGCATACCTGTTATTGCTGATGGAGGAATTAAGTATTCTGGTGACGTCGTTAAAGCACTTGCAGCTGGTGGTCATGCAGTTATGCTTGGTAGTCTTCTAGCAGGTGTATCAGAAAGCCCTGGTGATCGTGAAATTTATCAAGGACGTCAGTTTAAGGTATATCGCGGAATGGGCTCATTAGGAGCTATGGAAAAAGGTAGTAAGGATCGCTATTTCCAAGAAAATAATCAAAAGCTTGTTCCAGAAGGAATTGAGGGTCGGGTACCGTATAAAGGACCTCTTCATGATACAATTCACCAGTTAGTGGGTGGTATTCGTGCAGGTATGGGTTATTGTGGAACAAAAACGTTAGATGATTTACGTGAGAACGGACAATTTATAAAAATTACAAACGCAGGTTTAAAAGAAAGTCATCCTCATGATGTACAAATTACAAAAGAAGCTCCAAACTATTCACTATAGCACTCAATAATTTCCATTAGACAGGTTCGGTGCCTGTCTATTTTTTTTGGTTTAATTATGTTAAAATTACGTTTATGAAGTTGGAGAGGAGTTATAACATGAATAAAAATATAAGCAAAGTAATAATCGCAAGTTTTTTAAGTTTCCTATTACTAATGTCAACATTCAGCTTTCCAGCTCAAACGAAAGCGAACTTTGACACAAATGCTTACAATGGCATTTTGTTAGACGCAGAAACAGGTAAAATACTATTTCAAAAAAATATCGATGTACTTTTACCAATAGCTAGTATGTCAAAAATGATGAGTGAATATCTTGTGCTAGAAGCAATTAATACGGGGCGAATTAAATGGGATCAAACCGTTCCAATTAGTACAGAAGTAGCTGCAGTTTCCCATAATACTACTTTATCTAATGTTCACTTACGAATAGATGAACAATATACGGTAAAAGAATTATATGAGTCAGTAGCTATATATTCAGCTAATGGAGCAACTATGGCATTAGCGGAATTAATTTCAGGTTCGTACCCAGCTTTTATAAAGCTAATGAATGAAACAGCTAGTAATTTGGGGATGGGCCAAGAAGGACAGGATTTTAAATTTGTTAACTCAACTGGTTTACCTAATAAGTATGTACCAGCAAATATGCGTTATGAAGGCACTTCAGAATCTGACGAGAACTTAATGACTGCAAGAGCAACTGCAACATTGGCGTTTAAACTAATAAACGATTACCCAGAGGTTTTAGAAACGGCTAGTATCCCTAGAAAGAATTTTAAAGAGGGTACTGCTGACCAAATTTTTATGGAAAATTGGAACTTCATGTTACCAGAGCTTGTTTATGGTTTTGAGTATACTGATGGTTTAAAAACGGGCTTTACGAATGCAGCAGGATATTGTTTTACAGGGACTGCACTTAAAAATGGTCAACGAGTGATTACAGTTGTTATGAAAACAGACTCAATAAAAGAGCGTTTCGATGAAACAAAGCGGATGATGGACTATGGTTTTAATAATTTTTCAAAACAACAGATTACTCCAGCTGGTTTCCAAATTGAAGGCTTTGAAACATTAGCTGTCTCAAAAGGGAAAGAGCGCGAAGTTGCTATTTCAACAGCTGAAGACTTAGCTATTATGATGAAAAATGGCGAAGAAGAGCTTTACTCTGTAGAATTTATTTTTGATGAGAGTTTTTTCGATGAAGAGGGAAAACTAGTTGCGCCACTTGAAAAGGGGCAACAGGTTGGATATATGCAAGTCAATTACCATGGGGATATTAACCATGAGTTTATCATTTCAGAAGCAGCCGCTAGTGAGCAAGTAGCTGTTATTCTAAATGAGTCAGTAGAAAAAGCTGGTTGGTTCTCGTTAACTATGAGAGCCATTGGTGGATTTTTCTCTGGGATTTGGACAAGCGTAGCAAATGCAGTAAAAGGGATTTTTTCATAAAATAGTTCCGAGTTTTGAGTGATGAGTGATGAGTTATTCTAGAAAAGCTTCGAAGCTTGTACTAGTAACTCAAAACTCTGCACTCAAAACTCATAACTCATAACTTGATATTACTTGATACTTTGGTAAAATGAATTACAATATGTATAGTAAAGCAATTGATAAACTGTAGGATACATAATTTGATAGGAGGAATTACATATGGTTCAAACAGGTACTGATCGCGTCAAGCGTGGAATGGCTGAAATGCAAAAAGGTGGCGTAATAATGGATGTTATTAACGCTGAGCAAGCAAAGATTGCTGAAGAAGCTGGTGCAGTTGCTGTCATGGCTCTTGAAAGAGTGCCTTCAGATATTCGTGCAGCTGGTGGCGTAGCTCGTATGGCAGATCCTACAATCGTTGAGGAAGTAATGGCTGCTGTGTCTATTCCAGTAATGGCAAAATGCCGTATTGGTCATATTGTAGAAGCAAGAATTCTAGAAGCTATGGGTGTAGACTACATTGATGAGAGTGAAGTATTAACTCCTGCTGATGAAGTGTACCACTTATATAAACGTGATTTTACAGTTCCATTTGTATGTGGTGCTCGTGACATAGGTGAAGCGGCACGCCGTATTAGTGAAGGAGCTTCAATGATCCGTACAAAGGGTGAGCCTGGTACAGGAAATATTGTTGAAGCAGTAAGACATATGCGCATGATTCAAGCGCAAATACGTAATATTATTGGGATGTCAACTGATGAATTAATGACGGAAGCCAAAAACACTGGTGCTCCATTTGAAGTTTTACTTCAAATCAAAGAAGAAGGGAAATTCCCAGTAGTTAACTTTGCAGCTGGTGGAATAGCAACTCCAGCAGATGCTGCATTAATGATGCAGTTAGGTGCAGATGGAGTATTTGTTGGCTCAGGTATCTTTAAATCAGAGAGTCCAGAGAAATTTGCGCGTGCAATTGTTGAAGCTACAACTCATTACGAAGATTATGAACTAATTGCAAAGTTATCAAAAGGACTTGGTACTCCTATGAAGGGGATTGAGATTTCAAGCTTACATCCTTCAGAGCGTATGCAAGAACGTGGTTGGTAAAATTTCATTGATAAAATCGAAAGGTGTCTAGCTTCAGCCAATTGGCGATGCTTCACACTTTCTTGAAAGGAAGCATTGAAATGGTTAAAATAGGAGTACTTGCGCTGCAAGGCGCCGTGCGTGAACACGTACAATCTCTGCAGTCACCAGATGTCGAAGTTGTTGTCGTAAAGAAAGTTGAACAACTTGATGACTTGGATGGGTTAGTTTTACCAGGTGGTGAAAGTACGGCAATGCGACGCCTCATCGATAAATATGACTTTTTCGAACCATTAAAAGCGTTTGCTAATGCAGGTAAACCAATGTTTGGTACTTGTGCTGGGTTAATCTTAATGGCTAAACAGCTTGTTGGTCAAAACGAAGGTCATTTAGAAATCATTGATATGGAAGTCGAGCGCAATGCCTTTGGAAGACAACGTGAAAGCTTTGAGGCTGAATTAATGGTCAAGGGAATCGCTGAGGATATTATGGCTGTGTTTATTCGTGCGCCACTAATTAAATCTGTAGGTGATAACGTTGAAATCCTTTCTAAGTATAAAGGTGAGATTGTGGCAGTCCGCCAAGAACAATTTTTAGCTTGTTCATTCCATCCGGAGTTGACAAGTGATGCACGTTTCCATCAATATTTTGTTAATATTGTTAAAGAAACCAAAACCAAATGTTTAAATGTTTAAGTGTTGGAAAACCTATAATTAAGTAAATTGGTTATATAAAACATACGGTGAAGGGAAATAGTAACATTTGTTTCTTCTACAGAGAGTCGGTGGTTGCTGTGAACCGATGAAGTGCTTATGTGAATCCGTCCCAGAGTAGATTGCTGAACGAAGAATTCATGCTTCTTCCATTAGGTAGTTCCGGTTCATCTTCCGTTATTCAGATGCTAAGAGGCAGGAAAAAGCCGGAACGGCTTTTTCCTGCAACTAGGGTGGCAACGCGGGTTAACTCTCGTCCCTTTTATTAGGGACGGGAGTTTTTGATGTTTTTGGGTTTATTTTTCAAGTGAATTTCATAATTACCTAAACTGAGCTATATCAATTTAAATGAAGTCCGAATGTATTTTAAGCAACTACATTTAGAACTTAGTAGCGAAAATAATGAATTATGAAATTCATCAAAATAGATTAATTAGAATTATGAAGGAGGAAATGCAATGTTAGATGTAAAAGTATTGAGAGCAAATTTCGAAGAAGTGAAAAAGAAGTTAGAAAATCGCGGTGAGAAGATCTCAGATCTAGACCTCTTTGGAGATTTAGACCGAAAAAGACGAGAGCTTATAGTCGAGGCAGAACAACTTAAAAGCAGACGTAATTCTGTTTCTCAAGAAGTGGCTAAGCTAAAACGCGAAAAGCAGGATGCAGATCATTTGATCAAAGAGATGAAAGAAGTATCAGATATAATTAAAGACCTTGATGAAGAACTACGTATTGTTGAAGGGCAATTAGATGAGATTTTAATGACAATTCCAAATATCCCTCACGAAAGTGTTCCAGTTGGATTAACTGAAGATGATAATGTTGAAATTAGGACATGGGGGGAGTTACCGAGCTTCTCATACGAAGCAAAACCCCATTGGGATGTTGCAACAAATTTGGGGATCTTAGATTTTGAGCGAGCAGCGAAAGTAACTGGAAGCCGTTTTGTATTCTATAAAGGGAAGGGAGCAAGATTAGAGAGAGCCCTTATTAATTTTATGATGGACCTACATCAAGATGAGCATGGATACGAAGAAGTACTGCCGCCATATTTAGTAAATCGCACGAGTATGACAGGGACTGGACAACTTCCAAAGTTTGAAGAAGATGCTTTTAAAATTAGAGAAGAAGATTATTTCTTAGTACCTACAGCTGAAGTGCCGGTGACAAACATGCACCGTGATGAAATTATTGATGGCGACCAGCTTCCAATTGCCTATACAGCGTACAGTGCTTGTTTTCGCTCTGAAGCAGGATCTGCTGGAAGAGATACGAGAGGATTAATCCGCCAACACCAATTTAATAAAGTTGAGTTAGTACGTTTTGTTAAGCCAGAGGAATCTTATGAACAGCTCGAGCTTTTAACTAGTCAAGCAGAAAAGGTTCTACAGTTATTACAACTACCTTATCGTGTCTTGAGCATGTGTACAGGTGATTTAGGTTTTACAGCAGCCAAAAAATACGATATTGAGGTATGGATTCCTAGCTATGAAACATACCGTGAAATTTCTTCATGCAGTAACTTTGAGGATTTCCAAGCTAGAAGAGCAAACATTCGCTTTAGAAGAGAAGCAAAAGGTAAAACGGAATATGTTCATACTCTAAATGGTTCTGGCTTAGCAGTCGGACGTACCGTAGCAGCTATATTAGAGAATTACCAACAAGAAGATGGAAGCGTTGTTGTACCAGAAGTTTTAGTACCATATATGGGTGGTTTAACTTTAATTAAATAAATATTTCGAAAACCGTGACACTTTCCTGGCACGGTTTTCTTTGTATGATATGGTTACTTGGTACCATATTTTCCAGTTACAAGGGTGGTTAAATGTTAACAAGAAAACTAGTCAGGTCAATATTTATGTATTTGGTAGTCATGGTTTTAATTATCTTGGTCGTCTTAATTCCACGTAACGCTGAGATGACTTTAGTTGATGGTGTGATGGAGTACCAATATAAATTTTCATGGGAGAGTTATTACCAAAATGTAAAAATGTATTTTACTAATGTGATAGAAACGAAGAGTCTAGGAGAAACCCAAGGTTGGCAATCAGTGGAGGAAGTTATTATCAGCTATATGCCAGCAAGTCTCAAAGTTATTGGTGCAGCATTTATGATAAGTATGGTTTTCGGTATATATAAAGGTATTTTTGACTTCCGACAATCTGGTAGAAAAACTAGTTTCCTAGGTAACGGAACAACATTCTTATTCCAAGCAATACCGGATTTCTTTTTAATTATCCTTACAGTTTTATTTATTATTACATACATGACGTTCATTCCAATTTTTAGCCAAGGGCAGTGGTATAGCTTTTTATTTCCTTCTATGATTGCTTCGATTTACCCATCAATGTATGTTGCTAGAATCACTTCAGCTGCTTTGACAAATGAAGTAGGAATGCAATACATACAAGTCGCTAAGGCAAAAGGTTTAACAGAGAAGATGGTATTATATCGCCATGTGTTGCGTAATTGCTATGCCTTGATATTATCCCACTGTTCTTCTGTGATGTTATTAATTTTGTCAAATTTACTCATGGTTGAGTTTTTATTAGGATATAAAGGCGCAGCATTCCGGCTTTTTCAAGCGCTAGATTATTCAAGTGTGATGGTAGCTGGGCAACGCTCAAAGTTTGAAGGAGAACTAGTTATTGGCATCTCTTTATGCTTTTTACTCATTGTCCTTTTAAGTAGAGTTATCAGTGAATGGGCAAGTAATCGTCTTGATCCAAGGAGAAAGGAGCAACTATGATTAAGGAGAAGAATTTCTATATAGGTATGACTATGCTTCTTTTTGTCGTAGCTATGATGGTAATTGGACCTTACCTTCCGTTCGTTGATAAAGAATAACTGAACAAACGCTTCGCATGGAGGATGGCTTTTCGAGAGCCCCGTTTCCACCATCTTTATCGAACCCCTTTGAACCATTTGGAACCGATACATTAGGGAGAGACTTACTTTCTTTGATTGTCTTAGGGACAAAGGATACGCTTATACTCGTCTTACTTATTACAGTTATCCGCTATGCAGTTGCTATCCCTTTAGCGCTTAGTGCAATTAAACAAAAGGGGCCAACCTTTTGGCTATTAACTAGTTGGAACAGTGTATTTTCGGCTTTACCAACCATCTTTTCGGCAGTCATATTAATGAATCTTCCCTTTGTCATCTTTGCTGAAAATCGTTTAATAATCGTCATTTTAATTCTGGCATTGATTGAAGTAGGAAGGGTCAGTTACTTAATTCAACAGGAAGGGTTTATGCTTTCAAATGAACTTTTTGTAGAGGCTGGTATTACGATTGGGAATAGTCAGCTAGGTCTATATTGGAGATACTACTTACCAGCATTGTTGCCATCTATTATAACCAACTTTTTTCTTGATCTAGGTAAGGTGATGCTTTTGATAGGGCAACTAGGAATTTTTAGTATCTTTATAGAACAAAGTTGGATCCAGTTAGCGAATGTATCAGGGGAATTGCAAAACAGTAGTTATAATTGGGCGTCGATTCTTGGTGAGTCAAGAGGAACACTAAGAAGAGCTCCATGGATTACCTTTTTCCCCGCTTTAGCCATTACATTTACGATTATTAGCTTTTATTTCATTGGAGAAGGATTAAGGGCACATTTTACTCGAAGACAGTAATTAAATTAAAGAATTTTTCGAAAGATGTTTTGTGTAATTATTCATCATACACAAAACATCTTTTTTGGTTTAACAGAGCATTCGGTTTAATAGTAAATCAATAAGTTTTTATATAAATACAAAAATATGTATGTAGCTACCATAATAAAACTTAATGACCTAATTTAAAGGTAATTATTACAAGATTGTTACATATATTTTTTATGTAACAGAGTGGATTTCAAGATTACCTTAATCGAGCTCTAGCAATCTAAATGTAGTTGCGAATATATTTTACTTAACTACATTTAGAACTTATTGGTGGAAATAATGAATTATGAATTACACTGAACAATCTAAATTAATGTTGTTTAGATTAATTTCGCCCAGTTTTTGAATATAAGGGTATATGCATAAAGGATTAAATTTAAAAAACGATAGTTCTCTTTATAGATAACAAACATTTATAATTATTCAATTTAGGTAGGTAATGTTTTTCTGATATAGACAAATGTATATCTTAAAAAATCTTTGGTCAGAAAACTATACAGACTAAGAGATTTTAAACCATCTGTTACTAAAATGTAATGAGGGGAAGACTGATTATTACTAACTAGTTTAGAAAATTCTAAATTAATTGTAATTTTATTGACATATCATTAAAGGTGGTGTAATATTCAGAATATAATAAATTGTTATTTCTAAAAAACTATTTTAGAAAATTGACTTTTTTGTGAATTTTAATTATATTTAAAAAGGTTAATAGTTTTATAGGATTTTAAGTAAGGTGGTGAGTAGCAACTGGATGTCTACTTTGTTAGAAGTTAAAAACTTAAAAACCCACTTTTTTTCAAAGGATAAAGTGTTTCCTGTTGTTGATGGATTAGACTTTAAAGTTAAAAAAGGTGAGACATTAGCGATTGTTGGTGAATCGGGTTCAGGAAAGAGTATTACATCATTATCAATTATGGGTCTTGTTCCAAAGCCAGGTGGCAAAATTGTTGAAGGTGAAATTATCTTTGATGGCACAGATCTAGTCTCTTTAAGTGAGAATGAGATGTATAAAGTTCGTGGAAATGATATAGCGATGATCTTCCAAGAACCAATGTCATCACTTAATCCAGTTTTAACAATAGGTGAGCAAATTACCGAGGTATTAATCTATCACAAAAAGATTACGAAAAAGGAAGCAAGGGAAAGGGCTGTTGAGCTACTAAAAATAGTTGGCTTTGCTCGTGCTGCAGAAATTTTGGATGATTATCCACACCGTTTGTCTGGTGGGATGAGACAAAGAGTTATGATAGCGATGGCGATGAGTTGTGATCCGAAGCTACTAATTGCTGACGAACCAACGACTGCATTGGATGTAACTGTCCAAGCCCAAATTTTAGAGTTAATGAAGGAATTATCAAAGAAGTTTAGCTCTTCGATTATCTTAATTACGCACGACCTAGGGGTTGTCGCTGAACTAGCTGATCGTGTATTGGTTATGTACGCCGGGCAAGTAGTTGAAGAGTCAGAGATTGTTCAGCTTTTTGATCGACCGTTACATCCATACACTCAAGGATTGCTAAGCTCAGTTCCAAAAATAGAAGAAGATCAAGAACGGTTAACTTCTATTGGAGGGAATGTTCCTTCACCAGATAACTTCCCAAAAGGCTGTCGTTTTTCTACACGCTGTGAACATGTGATGCAAAAGTGTTTAGAAAGCCAACCTGACTTAATTGAAGTGTATCCAGGCCGCAAGTCGCGTTGCTTCTTGCATGAGGAAGGAGTTAACTAAAGATGAGCACGGTAACTGATACAAAAGTGAATTCAAAAAAAGACGCTACATCGGATATTTTACTGGAAGTAAAAGGTTTGAAAAAGTATTTCCCAATAAAAGCTGGGATTTTACAACGAACTGTTGGTCATGTTAAGGCCGTAGACGATGTTAGTTTTTTTATAAAAAAAGGTGAAACTTTTGGCCTTGTTGGTGAATCTGGTTGTGGTAAATCTACCACTGGTAGAGCAATCATTCGACTTTATGAACCAACAGCTGGTGAAATTTTGTTTGAGGGAGAAGATATAGCGAATACTCCTGAAAAAGCACTTAGACCCTATCGAAGAGATATCCAAATGGTGTTCCAGGATCCATACTCTTCACTAAATCCCCGCAAAACTGTGGGCACAATTTTAGAGGAGCCCTTTCGTGTACATAACCTTTATTCGAAAAAGGAGCGAAAGGAAAGAGTAGAACATTTATTAGATCGAGTTGGACTTAATCCAACACTCAGAGATCGCTATCCCCATGAATTTTCCGGCGGGCAACGCCAAAGGATTGGAATAGCAAGGGCACTAACGTTAAATCCGAAACTAATAATCGGTGATGAACCAGTATCAGCGTTAGATGTTTCAATCCAGTCGCAAGTGTTAAATATTATGGATGATCTTCAAAAGAGTTTGGGTTAACTTATTTATTCATTGCCCATGACTTAGCTGTAGTTAAACATATTTCTGATCGGATTGGGGTTATGTACCTTGGTCGGATGATGGAAGTAACGGATAAGCAAACACTCTACCGAAATCCACTACATCCATACACTCAAGCTTTATTATCAGCGATCCCAAAATCGCATCCAAGTGAGGTAAAGCGCGAGCGAATTATCTTAAAAGGCGATGTTCCGAGTCCTTCAATTCCGCCGGCAGGCTGTGTATTCCATACACGCTGCCCACAGGCAATGGATCATTGTAAGCAAGCCGTACCTATGTTGAAAGAGTTAGAGCCTGGTCACTTTGTCGCTTGCCATTTATACGAATAAGTATGATGGCAGATTGATAGAGTCCAACTCTACATGAAATATTCAAAATATTCCGAAGGGGGAAAAGACTTTGAAAAAGAAACTGTTAATTTTGTTAAGTATGATTTTCATGCTATCTATCTTTTTAGTAGCATGTGGTGGAGACAAGACATCCACTGAAGACCCGAAAGAACCAACGACTCCAGCAGAGGAGCCAAAAGATGAAGAAAAAGAGGAACCAAAAGAAGAAGGCCCAGTACAAGGTGGAAGCATTGTATTAGGTACTTCTGGTGAGCCTGTTACTTTTAACGGTAACTACTCTCAAGATTCAGCATCAAGTGATGTAATTGATCTATTATTTGTAGGTTTAGTACGCTCTAACGAAAATTTAGAGATCGTTCCAAGTGTAGCAGTTGATCACCCAGAAGTTTCTGAAGATGGATTAGAGTGGGTTTATACACTTCGTGAAGGTGTTCTTTTCCACGATGGAACTGAATTAACTGCAGAAGACGTAGAATTTACTTATAATATCTTCAAGCATGAAGACTATGCTGGTCCACGTGCAGGAAGCTTTTCTAACGTAGAAAAAATCGAAGCAATCGAAAAATACAAAGTTAAGTTTACATTATCTGAAGCTGATGCTCGTTTCCCAACATTAGCTGGTTATGGTATCTTACCTAAGCATATCCTTGGGGATGTTCCTGTTGCTGACTTAGGTGAATATCAAGAGTTCAACCAAAAGAACCCAATTGGTGCTGGTCCATTTAAGTTTGTTAGCTGGACTCCTGGACAAAACTTAGTAGTAGAAGCGTTTGATGAGTACTTCGAAGGTCGTCCATACCTAGATAAAGTAACATTCCGTTTCGCTTCTGACTCAAATGCTCTAGTATTATTAATGCAAACTGGTGATATCGATTGGATGATCGCACCACCAGCTGAGTTAGCGACAATTGAAACATTTGATCATGCAAGAGTATCTAATACTTTAGCTTTACGTTATGACTATATTGGATGGAACTTACAAAATCCATTATTCCAAGATGTAAAAGTTCGTCAAGCTTTAACACATGCAATTGACCGTCAAGAAATCGTTGACACAATCATGGAAGGTAACGCAACAGTAGCGCATGCTCCTGTATCACCGCTTAGCTGGGCGTACAATGACAATGTTCCAAAGTTTGACTTCGATCCAGAAAAAGCAAAATCTTTATTAGCTGAAGCTGGCTGGGAGCCAGGTGCTGATGGCATCCTTCAAAAAGACGGCCAAAAATTCTCATTCACAATTCTTTCTAACGATGGAAACGTAGTTCGTCGTGACATCGGAATTATCGTTCAACAATACCTAGGAAACATCGGTATTGAAGTGAAAGCAGAACAAATGGAGTGGGGCGCATTCTTAGACAAGATCAACCCTCCAAACTATGACTTTGATGCTGTAGTATTAGCTTGGGGCTTAGCTCTTGACCCAGATCCAAGTGCAATCTGGCATTCAAAAGAAATCGAAAACGGATTAAACAACATTAGCTACAGAAATGATAAGGTTGACGAAATTTCTGATAGTAATACAAAAATTCTAGACCAAACAGAACGTGCAGCTGCACTTGCTGAAGTATGGCAAATCTTAGCTGAAGAGCAACCATACACGTACATGTACTACCCACAACAATTCATTGCATTAAATAAGAAGATCCAAGGCTTTACTCACCACCCACGTTCAAACAGCTACCAATTAAACGAGTGGTGGATCGACAACAACTAATATGACTGTAAGGACAAGGGGGACAATTGTCCCCCTTATTCCTTGTCAGATAAGAAAACATAACTGTTTTTAGTACTTGATGTCTAGCTACAGGCGCCTTGTGCTTTTGTAAATTAACATGAATAAACTGAGGCTCCCGCGGTTGGCGGTAGCCAAGTTTTTCTAATACTTTAAAAAATAACGGTATATAAAGGATTAAAGTATAAGAAAAACTAGGGCTTTCGCCATTAAAAACTTGGTGATAAGCCAAGTTTTTCTATTAAATTGATGTAAGGGGGTAATGACATGACGACTTATCTTATTCGCCGATTAGTAATGATGATCCCAATTCTATTTGGAATATCAATTATCTCCTTTGCTATTATGTATGCGGCACCTGGAAAGCCTGCAGTCATGAATTTGGATCCAGATATTTCTGTAGAAGACCGTGAAAAGCAAATGGAAAAGTTAGGTTTAAATAAACCACCTCATGAACAATATTTAATTTGGATGGGGAATGTAGTAAAAGGAGATTTTGGTACTTCTTTTACAAAGAAACAACCTGTAAAAGATATGATCTTAGATCGATTACCAAACACGTTAATTCTCATGTTGTTTTCAACAATACTAGCAGTCATTATATCAATTCCTTTCGGAGTCTTATCAGCTACCAAACAGTACTCTAAATTAGACTACGGAGTTACAATTACTTCATTTTTAGGATTAGCTACACCAAACTTTTGGTTGGGGTTAATGCTTATCATGTTATTTTCTGTTCAACTCGGTTGGACACCTGTAGGTGGGGTTTCGACTTTAAATGCAGATTTTAGTATCTTAGACCGCCTTCATCACTTAATCTTACCAGCAATTGTTTTAGCGACAGCTGATATGGCGGGTTTAACACGCTACACTCGTTCTAGTATGTTAGAAGTTATTAATCAAGACTACATTCGTACAGCAAGAGCTAAAGGGTTCCGTGAACGTACGGTTATTTATAAGCATGGTTTACGCAATGGACTTATTCCTATCATTACAATCTTCGGTTTAATGTTACCAACTTTCATTGGTGGTTCAGTTATCGTAGAATCATTATTTAGTTGGCCAGGAATCGGTAAATTATTTATTGATGCAACCTTTGAAAGGGACTACCCTGTTATTATGGCAATCACCATGTTTGGTGCTGTATTAACGGTAATTGGTAACCTAATAGCAGATATTTTATATGCTGTTATGGATCCAAGAATTGAGTACTAGGAGGTGGCCGAATGGGAAAACCAGAATTAAATCTACCAAATAAAGTTGGAAACGTGGCCATTGAACAGACGCTTGGGGAACGACGTTCTCTCTTATCGATTATTGTAGCGAAGTTCTTTCAAAATAAGTTAGCTGTGATTGGACTAGTCTTATTATTTATTATCATTACTAGTGCTTTACTAGCTCCCTGGATTGCACCACATGATCCAGATTTTCAAAACTTACGGAATCGATTGGCTAAACCAAGTGCGGAATTTTTATTAGGGACAGATCATTTAGGAAGAGATATTTTTAGTCGTCTTTTATTTGGTGGGAGAGTCTCTTTATTCGTAGGCTTTGTTGCGATGGTTGGAGCAGTTACAATCGGAACGACAGTAGGAGCAATTGCTGGTTACTTTGGCGGTTTAGTTGATGCATTTTTAATGCGACTCGTTGATGTAATCATTTCATTCCCAAATATCTTCTTATTAATAACATTGGTTGCCGTACTAGAGCCAAGTATTGATAAGTTAATTATGGTATTCGCATTCTTGAGTTGGACAGGGACAGCACGTTTAGTACGAGGAGAGTTCTTAACCTTAAAGAAGCGTGAATTCGTTTTAGCAGCCCGGACAATTGGGATGTCGAATACACGAATTATCTTCGGACAAATTTTACCGAGTGCATTTGGACCTGTTATCGTAGCAGCAACACTTGCGGTAGGTGGATTTATTCTAGCAGAATCGGCGTTAAGTTTCCTAGGGTTAGGTGTCCAACCACCAACTTCTACATGGGGGAACATGTTAACGTATTCTCAGAGTGTAACGATCTTTAGAACTGCTTGGTGGTATCCAACATTCCCAGGTGTAATGATTTTACTAACAGTATTATCATTTAACTTTGTTGGTGATGGCTTACGTGATGCTCTTGATCCGCGTGTAACAGAAAAGTAAATACTTGTTTATAAAAAGCTAGCCTTAAAGGTTAGCTTTTTTTTCGTGCTTTAAAAGCATCTATATGTATGCGATAAAATGATGTTTAAATTGTGGCTGATCAATACTGTGATTTACATAATTTTATTACACAGTTTCACATAATCTTATTTAGACTATAAGAATACCCTAAGTTATTACTCACTAACTTCACACTTTTTTCACAAACTGAAAATCAAGCAATTTGAGTGGAGTACGCTATAATAAAGGCTTTTATGACCGTTTTATAGCTACTTGTAAAATCGTTCACATTTCTGTAACAGTAAAAGTGATTTTTATCACATTGTGGGAAAGTGTAAAAAAGTATGATTAAGACAAGAAATATTACAACAAAAAAGTTATTGTTCAGCGCTTTAGAAAAAACCGTTGGATATTAAGAGGTTTTATAAATCAACTGCTAAGGGTTTAAAAAATGAAAGGAGAGAAACCGATGGGGAAATTGCTTAAAAGACTAGATAAGAAGATTTTGTTGTTTACGTTAGCTGGTGTGTTTGCTGGAATTGTTTTATTTGCAGGAACTGCCGGGACTTTAAAGGCAACAGATAGCGGAGAGTTTTGTTCTAGCTGTCATATTATGGGTACAGTTTATGAAACATTCGCAAACTCCAACCACGCATCATTAAGTTGTAATGACTGCCATGCACCGCGAGATAGTGTAACATCAAAGCTTATGTTCAAAGCGAAGGCTGGTATGGGTCATATGTATATGAATACAATTGGAGCTAGTAAAATCCCAGATGTACTTCATGCCACAGCTGACTCACAAGAGGTTATTAATCAAAATTGTATTAGTTGTCACGAACCGAGCTTACAAAATGTGTCTCATGATGTGAAAGATAGTTGTGTGGATTGTCACCGTCAAGTTCCACATATGAAAGGTGACTTTAGACCAGCGGATTGGTTTGAACCAAAAGAATTTTACTTTGTAGAACCAGGTAGAAAATAATGAAAGGGATGAATAAAATGAGAAGTAATACTAAAAAGCCGTTTCTTTTAATGATCATATCATTTTTCTTAATGCTTGCATTAGTAGGTTGTGCTAGTTCACAGGCACAAGAGAAAGAACCATTGAATACCGGGTTAGATCCAAAAGAGTGGAATAGTTATGCATTTAAAGATAAATTCCCGTTACATTGGGAAAGTTTTATGAAGAACATGGTAGATGAAAAAGAGGTAAAACCTAAGAATGATCCTTCAATTGAACCTTACTTACCAATCTTATGGAACGGTTTCGGTTTTGCTGTTGAGTATAATTTAACTCGTGGTCATACGTATGCCTTTGAAGATCAAATGGAAGTTAGACGTATCACGGATAACCCAAATGCAATCTCGGCTTGTATGTCTTGTAAAACAACTTTATTTCCAGCTATGATTGAGGAATTTGGATATGAGAAGGCTTTTGCTATGAACTATCATGATGAAGCAATGCCTTGGATTGATAAGATGACAGAACCAACTAAAACAGATGAACTTGGAAATTATGGGCACGCGTCAGTTGGATGTTCTACTTGCCATGACCCTGTAACAATGGATTTACGTGTTTCATTGCCACAGTTAACAATTTCTTTAGAAAATATGGGCTATGATATCTCAAAAGCAACACAACATGATATGCGTTCTCTTGTGTGTGCACAATGTCACGTAGAATATTACTTTGACCCAGCTAATGACCGTCACACAACTTTCCCTTGGGCTAATGGCTTAAGAATGGAAAATATGTGGGATTACTACGAAGAGAAGTTTGAAGTCGAAGGGCAATTCCAAGGAGAATATGTGTCTCGTCTAACGAATCAACCAATTTTAAAAGCGCAACATCCTGAGTATGAATTATGGAGCTATGGGCCTCACCAATCTGTATCATGTTCAGACTGCCATATGCCTTACCAAAGAGTTGATGGTAAAAAGAAAATTACTTCACACCGTTGGGGTTCACCATTAAAGACTGTTGAAGAATCTTGCCGTACATGTCATGCTGATAAATCTCCAACAGAAATTAAAGATCGTGTAAAAGATATTCAAACAGTTCATAAAGCAGCACTACTTGAGGCTCAAGAAGTTAGCGTACAGGCAACTTATTATGTTAACAGAATGATGACTCGTGAAGTAGACGCAGCTAAGATTAAAGAAGCTCAACATTTGCTTCGTGAAGGACAATGGTTCTGGGATATTATTGCAGCTGAAAACTCTAAAGGTTTCCACAATCCACAAGGAGCTATGGAGTCATTTAGAAGATCAATTTTAGCTTCTTCAAAGGCTATTGAAATTGCGACAATCGAGTTAATGAAGAATGGTGAAGACATTGACGAGTTAAAACGTCAAATAGAAATTACAAAGCAAAACGTAGTCAACGAAACAGTCTCTCATCAAAAACACTTACAGGCAATTAATGAGTGGTTCCCGAACCACCGTGATAAGTAATATTATAGTAAGAAACTCTCTTCAAATGGTTGAAGGGAGTTTCTTTTTTATTTTTAAAGTTAGATATAACAACCTTTTCAGTGCTTTTTTCTTTTCAATTTTATTCAATCTCGTCGCTATATTCATAGTTTTGACACACTTTTTGTGATGGATATCACAGTCTATATAGAGGGGGGTGGCCCAATTTTTCAGAGGAATTGTTAAAAAATATGTAAATTACTATGTTGTTTTTTAGATATTGTGTTATTCGCAGCAGGATATTGGCGGTATATTGAGCTTTGCTACAAAACAAAAGCTATGGAAACACCCGAGATTCCTTATAGCGCTAGTATTATTTATACTCGCAAAAGGTGTGATAAAGTTCACAGTTTGTTCACTAATCACAGTGACATTTCTCACAGTGACCAGTAGTAGAAAAAAGTAACCTTAAGGTAGCAAATAAATAATATTGTGTAAAAAAATAAAAGTTGCTGTTAAACTAAGTTTTGAATTGGTAGTAATAAGTCTACCTGGATACGCTTAACGACTTATACCTAGTTTACCGATAGACTTAGTTTAATATGTACAATGTAAAGGGGGGAGATCATGAGAAATTTATTTCAGAAGATCAATAACAAACTACTTTTATTTACACTAGTTGGGGTGTTTGTAGGAATTGTTTTTTTTGCGGGGACAGAAGGGGCAATTAATGCAACAGATACACCAGAGTTTTGTGCTTCATGTCACGTCTATGAACATACAATTACAAACTTTGAAAATTCAAATCACTCAGCACTAAAGTGTAATGACTGTCATGCACCAACAGACAGTAAAATTGCCAAATATACTTTTAAAGGTATAAATGCAATAAGCCACGGTTACGCAACAACAGTTGGTGCAAGCAAGCTTCCTGATGTTATTCATGCAACAGATAAGTCAAAAGAAATTATCGAAAAAAATTGCGTAAGTTGTCATGAACCAGGATTACAAAATGTTTCACATGATATGAAAGATAGTTGTATTGGCTGTCACCGTCAGGTACCGCACAATAAGGGTGATTACCGACCAGCCGAGTGGTTTGAGCCAGGAAACTTCAAATTTAATCGATAAATAATCATGAAAGGGTTGAAACAAATGCGAGTCTTAAATAAAAAGTCACTCTTGTTGGCCTTGGTTTCTATGTTAGTTATGTTTGCTCTAGTGGCATGTAATAGCTCTAAAGCAGAAGAAAGCATGCCTATGGATACTGGCTTAGATCCAAATGAATACTTAAACACAGCGTTTAAAGATAAATTCCCATTACAGTGGGAAAGTTATATGAAAAATATGGTGAATGAAAAGGAAGTCATCTCAAAGAGTGACCCTTCGCTAGAACCATATCAACCTGCCTTATGGAGTGGTTACGGTTTTTCTCTTGAGTATAATTTAACAAGAGGCCATACGTATGCCTTAGAAGATCAAATCAATATTAAACGTGTAAATGATAAAACTACGGGTTCATGTTTAACGTGTAAAGCTACAGTCGTCCCATTATTGTTAAGCGAAGCTGAATTTGGTGAAGGATATTGGGGTGCAAACTTTAATGAAGAAATTTTACCTCGTGTTAAAGAATTAGGTTTAGGTGGAGAAATGGCTGATTTAGGAGAATGGGGTCACCTTTCCATTGGTTGTTCTGATTGCCATGATCCGGTAACTATGGATTTACGTGTGACACGCCCATCGTTCACTAGAGCAATGGAACGTAGAGGTGTAGATTTAACGAAAGCAACACATAATGAAATGAGATCGTATGTATGTGGACAATGTCACGTTGAGTACTACTTTAAGACAGAAAACAAGGAAGTTACCTTCCCTTGGGATAAAGGTTTAAGAGTTGAGAATATTTATGAATACTTTGAAACGATAGCAAAGGATGAGGACTTTAATTATGACTGGATCCATAATATTTCAGGAACTCCATCTTTAAAAGCCCAACATCCTGAGTTTGAATTATCAAGTTACGGACCTCACGGAAATGCAGGGGTAACGTGTTCAGATTGTCATATGCCTTACCAGAGAGTTGATGGTAAAAAGAAAATTTCTTCACACCGTTGGGGTTCACCATTAAAAACAGTTGAAGAATCATGTCGAAGCTGTCATGCTGACAAATCAGTTACGTACTTAAAAGACCGTGTTGAAGATATCCAAGACCGACACAAAGAAGCTCTATTAGATGCTCAAGAGTTAAATACGATTTCACACTATTATGTAAACCGAATGATTACAGCTGGTGTTTCTGAAGCGAAGATTAAAGAAGCGCAAGATCATGTTCGAAAAGCGCAATGGTACTGGGACTTCATCGCAGCAGAGAACTCGTATGGGTTCCATAATCCAGACGGATCAATTGATGCTTTTAGGGTTTCTTCAATTGAATCACAGGCAGCGATTTTAATAGCTACTGAAGAGCTTGTTAAATTAGGCCATAATATTGAAGAACTAAAACAACAAATCGAAACAACAATGCAGAACATTGTTAATGAAGACGATCCATTCAAAAAGCATACACATGCGACTAATGAATGGTTCCCACCACAAAACTAAATTGTGAAGAAGCGCCGTACACATTTTGTACGGCGTTTTTGTGTGTAAATGTGTAATGTTGTGGTGTTGTGTTAGTGCATACTAAACTCAATAGTATCAATGTTTTTATGGGGACGTTGAAGTGTCTCTAGTGAAATTGTCGTTGAGTTTACCTACCTGTAATCCCACATTGTCACATAAATCATTCACAGTTATTTCACCCTAAACTGTGATTTAAATCACAGTTTGAAAACCCCTTAAATATTAAAGTTTAAGTAGGATTTACAGAGATAAATCAAAAGGGGAGAAACATATATGAAAAAACTAGTTAGAGGCTTTGTATTGTTAGTAGCTGTCCTCTTATTACAACTAACGATCTTGCCACCAAATGAAGCATTATCAGACAACCAAGATATGTCATTGACACAGTTAAATATTAAAGTAATGCCTGAATTTATTAATCCAGAAGGGTGGGATTATAACATTCCTTCACTTTTAGTAGGGTATCACGGTACATTCGTTAACAACTCTGACTTGCCGTTTACTGGAGAAATAAAATTTAGTGCACCTACTCACCTTGAGAGTTTCACTCCAGGATTTGTAGCGAAATTTGAGAATTATGAGGATACAAATCCGGTTGAGGAAGATTATACAGTAAATTTAGAAGAAGGCTACTTTTCTTGGATACCTCAAAATCCAATTGCTCCTGGTGAAGAATACTATTTCGTCGTTGAATACTTTGTTGCTGCGATAGAAGGTGTTGTAGATCGAAGCTTCACATTCGAATATGCTGCTGACTTTGATGTTGAAAATATGAGTATTGATGTTTATGCACCTTATAGAGTAGAAAATTTTAAAATTGATAAGGAAGCTGACCTAAACTCAATGACTTTCGGTTTAGAATTTCATATGTACGAATATACAGATGTAAAACAAGGGGAAGTTTACGATCTGACAGTTTCATATACAAAAGACAATATCGTTACGACAATGGAAGCCTTGAACGACTTCAGTGCTCCGGATGATGATGCACATGCAGGTATGTTCCAACCAGCACCAACACAAAATAGTGGCTTCCTTAGCACTGAAAATGTAATCATGTTGATTTTAATCCTGGTCTTTGTTGGTGCTTTTGTTTTTCTTATTCTTCGTAAAAAGAAAGATACACCAAAAGAAGTAATCAAAACACCGAAGAAAATTGTTAATAAAGAAGAAGAGATAAAGAGACTACGTAAAATGTTAGCTGACGGTGCAATTGATGAAAAGATGTACAAAGAAAAGCGTGCTAAGTTAGGTTAATTGAGGAGGGGGAACTCAAATGAAAAAGAATACAAAGGTTTTACTTGGAGGAAGTACGGTCATCTTATCAATATTAATTTTATTAATTGCTGCAACACCAGGAGCAAGTGGAACTGAAATTCCACTTCAAGAGGTTTTAGCAAATCCTGAAAAGTACGAAGAACGTTATGTGACAACTGAAGGATTTTTAGTTGCAGAATCAATTGATTGGCGTGCTGATGAAATTGAATTACGTTTTGATATTGTTGATAGCGAAGGAAATGTGTTATCTGTTTTCCACCATGGTGTAAGACCAGATAACTTTTCTGAGGGAGTTATCACTATTTTAGAAGGCTATATCGTACCTGGAGAACCATTCAACGCGGAACGTGTAAAAACGAAGTGTCCATCAAAGTATGAAGGTGAAGATCCAAACAATTATGATCCAGAGTTTCATAAAGAGTTATTAAATGATAATTAAGTCTATTGAAATTGAACCCAAAGAAGGTGGCGCATCATGCATTTGATAGGAAATATATCAATTTATTTAGCACTCGCTTTATCAATTTATGCTTTTGTAATTTTTATTTTAGGCATATATAAACAAGATCAAAGATATGTAGATAGCGGAAAGGCTGCAAGTTTAGCAGTATTTATTCTAGCATCAATTTCAATGTTAGTCCTTTTTACAGCATTAGGTACAAGTCAGTTCCAATTTGAATACGTTGCTTCTTACACAAGTTCTGATTTACCTATTCTTTATAAATTAGCTGCTCTTTGGGCCGGTAATGCCGGTTCACTACTTCTGTGGACATTCTTTTTAACGATGTATACGGCAATGGTTGTTTACTCAAGAAAAATGAAAAACAATCCAATGACACCATATATTGCAGCAATCATGCTTGCAAATACAATTTTCTTCTATTTAATCTTAGGGTTTGTCGCAAAGCCATTTATTCTTTTAGATGTAGTACCGATGGAAGGCCGTGGATTAAATCCAATGCTTCAAGATCCTGGGATGCTATTACACCCAGTTACATTATATCTAGGATATGTTGGTTTAGCAGTTCCATTTGCATTTGCTATAGCGGCATTAATTATCAAGAGCGTTGATGCATTCTGGCTTCGTATGACTCGTCGTTGGACGATTATCGCTTGGGTGTTCCTAACATTAGGAAACGTTATTGGTGGATATTGGGCATACATGGAGCTAGGTTGGGGTGGTTACTGGGCATGGGATCCTGTTGAAAACGCCTCATTTATGCCATGGCTAACAGTAACAGCTTATCTTCACTCAGTTATGATCCAGGAACGTAAAAACATGTTGAAGATTTGGAATATCTCTTTAATTATTCTTTCATACGCTTTAACCTTATTTGGAACTTTCCTTGTACGAAGTGGGGTACTGACTTCAGTTCATGCTTTCGGAGACTCTAACTTAGGTGCATACTTCTTAATCTTTATGGCATTAGCAGTTATTTTCTCATTATACGTTTTAATGAGTCGCTACCACTTATTAAAGAAAGACAGTGGCCAATTTGAGTCATTATTATCGAAGGAAAGTAGCTTTTTAATTAATAATTTAATCTTAGTTGGTGGTACATTTGCAGTGTTTTGGGGAACAATCTTCCCACTAGTTTCTGAGGCTGTAAGAGGTACGAAGGTAACAGTAGGGATACCATTCTTTAATACAGTTATGTCACCAATTTTATTAGCATTAATATTTGTAATGGCGGTTTGCCCGTTAATTGCGTGGCAACGATCGACAGTGAAAAATCTAAGAGATAATTTCTTAATACCTGCCATCATCAGCTTAGTCATTATTGGTTTGCTAGCTGGCTTAGGAATGAGAGCAGCATATCCAATTATCGCTTATGGAATTATTTCATTCATGATTTTAACTCATATTGTAGAATTTTACCGCGGTGTGAAGGCGAGAAGAAAAGTAACCAAAGAGGCTTATCCAATTGCACTTTACTGGTTAATGGTAAAAAATCGTCGCCGTTATGGTGGTTATATTGTTCACTTCGGGATCGCCCTAATGGCAATTGGTATTGTCGGATCAAACTTTGATGTTGAAACGATGAAAACAGTACAAAAGGGCGAGAAGATTGAAATTGCGGACTACGTACTAACGTATGAATATCTTGCACAACGAACTGAAGGAATTAATGATATCGTCTTTGCTAATATCCATGTATCCAAGAATGGTAAGGATATGGGATACGTACAGCCAGAAAGGATTTTCTATGGTAGCTGGGAAGAACCTTCTACTGAAGTGGCGGTACTTGGTAATTTAAGTGAAGATTTATACGTAGTATTAAGTGCTTGGGAACGTGATGAGCGTGCGACATTTGTAGTTAAAGTAAATCCGCTAGTTAAATGGGTTTGGATTGGAAGCTTCGTCCTTGTAATTGGCTCAGTATTTGCAGTTTGGAATGGCAAATTTGGACATATCACGCCACGTTACACTGGACCACAAAGGAAGGTGTCTTAAGTGAAAAAAGTTATTGCTACTTTGACACTACTTTACTCATATCAGTGATCCCCGCATATGCCGGGGATCAATATGACTACAAGTCAGCGGAATTTAAAGAAGTTGCCTCGCAGTTTATGTGCATGTGTGGATGTGGTCAAGACCACTTCGAATGTAATATGCAAGGCTGTGGATTAAATGACTCATTTAAAGTTGAAATTAAAGAAATGATGGATGATGGTTTAACAAAAGATGAAATTAAGGATTATTATATCGGGATGTATGGTGAAGAAATCTTAACCGCACCAGAAAAAAAAGGTTTTAGTCTTACAGCTTGGATTTTGCCGTTTGCAGTACTTGGAATTGCGGGTGTTGGAATTATCTTCGTCATTCGGAAATGGGTAGCAAGTAATAAAGAAGAGGTTTCACTTTTTGACGAACGTACAGAGGAAGAGCAACTAGAAGATGAAATAGTAAAGTCAATGATTGATGAAGAACGAAAAAAGTATTTCTAGGATGTGAATGGTTATGTCAATCGTGTTAGGTATACTACTAGTAGCATTCTGTCTTTATATCGTAGTCACTCCATTGTTGAGAAAGCACAATACTCAACTAGCGGTAAAAATGACGGATGATACGGATGAAATTTCACTAAAAAGTATCTACGCCACTTTAAATGAGTTAGAAATGGACTTTCATATGAAGAAGCTCTCAGATGAAGATTACCAAAAGCTTAAAAATCAATATGAAGGTTATGCAGCCGAACTATTAGAGAAACAGAAGAAAAAAACTAGTAAGACATCTAATGATAGTCTTGTTAAGGATATCGAGGCGGAAATCGAAGAAGAATTAGCAAAGCTTAGAAAAGAGAGAGGGGAAAAGTAACATGGTTGGACTAATTTTAGCTTCAGCTATTACAAGGTCTACCCCGTCTTTCCATAACCCTGGTCATCTACGAATGTGGTATTCTTCACCGCTAAGAAGCTTTGATCCACACTTGGTTACTGCTATTTTAGTCTTAATTCTAGTTGCAGGTGTTGGTTGGTTTGTCTATTTTCAATTGAAGCACCGTGCTTCAGAAGAAAAGGTAGAAGCTAATCCAGAAGAAAAAGTATTTCAAGAATTAGTTGTAAAACAAAAAGTAATCTTAAATAAGTTATTGGAACTAGAAGAGATGCATAAAGCTGGGGATATAGCTGATCAAGAATTTGAAAAAAAAGCATCTCTTTATCGTGAACATCTCGTAAAGGTAAAAGTGGAATTACAAAGGTTCATGGACTAAAGGAGAGGGCCTATGATAGAGACAAAAGGACTCATAAAAACGATCGGCGATAAGATGATCCTTCGCGGAAATCAACCTTTCTATAAAAAAGGGTGAATCTGTGGCAATATTAGGACCTAATGGTGCTGGAAAAAGCACAATCCTTAAAATTATCGCCGGTCTTATAAAAGCAACAGATGGGGAGATAAAAATAGATGGTATGGACTTTAAAAAAGATTCATACGAAATGAAACAAAAGATTGGTTTTTTAGCTCATAACAGTTTTCTATATGATCATTTAACACCATTAGAAAATTTAAAATTCTTTGGGAAGCTGTATGGTGTCAAAGATGTGGAAACGAAAGCGAAACAACTCGTTGATGAAGTTGGCTTAGGTTTCTTTATCCATGACCCAATCCGCTCCTTCTCAAGAGGTATGTTACAAAGAATTGCTATCGCTAGAGCGATTATTCATGATCCGGAAATACTACTCTTTGATGAGCCGCATACCGGGTTGGACCAACAAGCTATCAAAATTCTTAACCAAGTAATTCTAAAGATGAAAGCAAACGGGTCAACTGTCATTATGGTTACTCATGATTTTCAACAAGCGGTCGAAACGTGTGATCGAGTGCTTATTTTTAGAAATGGAAAACTCGTAGAAGACATTAGCAATGTTGCTAAAGACCTTGAGTTTGTGAAGGAAAGATATGCAGAACAGGTGGCAAGCCGATGAACAATTTATTCAAAGCAGCCTTTATCATAGCCGGGAAGGATCTCTATTCAGAGTGGAAGACAAGACAAGTCGTTACTACAATGTTGATATTTTCAGGGTTAGTCATTGTTACCTTTTCATTTGCTTTTGATCCATCTAATAATGCTGTTAAAGCGATTATTCCAGGTTTGATTTGGGTCATTACAATATTCTCAGCCATTTTAGGATTAAACCGTTCTTTCCAATCAGAAACTAAGAATGACAATCTATATGGGATGATTGTTTCGCCAACGGACCCATCAAGTATCTATTTAGGAAAAGTAATTGCTAATTTTGTCTTAGTATTAATTGTTCAACTCATATCGATACCGGTTTTATTTCTTCTATTCGACTTTCGATTTTTAGGTCATCTGCCGTTATTTCTAGGTGTTGTTCTTCTAGGTACGTTTGGCTTTATTAGTGTCGGGACGTTTTTAGCAGGCTTAGCAGCAAACTCGAGAAGTAGTGAGATGCTCTTACCAATTTTGTTATTCCCGCTTGTCAGCCCTATCATTATTGCAGCAGTTCAGGCAACGAGAATTCTTTTAGTAGATTTAGAGCAAATTGCAAGCGCAATTTCTTGGATGCAGCTAATGGGTGCTTACAACTTAATCTTTTTTGTCTTATGTTTCATCCTTTTTGAATATGTACTGGAGGTGTAATAAATGAAGCTTATTAACGATGATTTAACGGCTATACCAGAAGAAACAATGCTTCATAGAGTTTTAATGTATCTTAGTATCCCAATGGTGCTAGTAGCCCTCTATTTAGCATTTATTTATACACCTATTGAGGTAAAAATGGGAGTTGTTCAAAAAATCTTCTATTTCCACGTTGCCTCTGCTTGGGTTGCATTCTTTGCATTCTTTATTGTTGCAGTGTTTAGTATTATGTACCTTGTGAAAAGGAAGCGTATTTATGACATTATTGCTGGTGTATCAGCAGAAATTGGTGTTGTTTATACTGCAATTGTATTAACGACTGGACCAATTTGGGGTCGTTCTGCCTGGAATACTTGGTGGTCTTGGGAGCCAAGACTTACAACAACTTTAATCCTATTTTTCATGTACATCGCCTACATTATGATCCGTCATATGGACGGACCTTGGGAAAAGAAAGCACGTCTTGGGTCAGTATTTGGAATTATTTCTTTTATAAATGTGCCAATAGTCTTCATGTCAATTCGTTGGTGGAATTCGAAGCTTCACCCAGTTGTATTGGGAGAGGGAGCAAGTGAATCAGGTGGTGGTCTAGAGCCATCAATGTTATTTGCTTTAATCTTTACCGTGTTTACGATGACTGTATTATACTTTGTCTTTTTACAAAAAGGTGTTTATATTGAAAGATTAAAAATTCAAGCTGAACGTTTAAAAGAAAAATTTCAAGAAAAATTAGCTGGATAGGGAGGAATAAATAATGACTTATTTATGGGCCGCATACTCAATCATATTCTTAATGATCGCTAGTTACTTGTTTGTGTTAGGAAAACGTCAAAAGGCAATCGCTAAACAACTGCAATTCTTACAAGAATTAGATAAACAGTAATGTATAATACCCGTATTTTTACAGGGGGAGTTATGAATGAATAAAAAAATAATTCAAATGGTTGTTTTAGTATTTGTAATCGGTATGTTAGTAACTATGGTCTTGGGACTGCGTTCGCAAGGTGGAGCAGTAGGAATTGGTGACGAGGCTTACGATTTTGAGATGGAAGACCTAGAGGGGAATACTCATCGCTTATCGGACTATCGGGGAAAGGTAGTCATGTTAAACTTTTTTGCGACATGGTGTACAGCTTGTGTAGCTGAGGCTCCTGAACTTGAGCGTTTTAATGAAGAGTTTAAAGATGAAGTAGCTCTATTTGTTGTCGTAAAAGGCGAAACCAAAAATACTGTAAGAAAATATGTAGAAGAGAAAAATTCAAAGAAAACCTATGTTTTCGACTTTACGAATAGTGTCTCAAGGAAATTTGGTGTGATCGGTCAACCAGAAACGATTGTCATTAACGAGGACGGAATAATTGTTGACCATTTTATTGGCGGCGTTTCAAGAGACTTTTTAGGTGTAGTATTAAATGATATTAAAGGTAGATAATAATGGAGGGGTGAATTTCTAGATGAGTTCATCTCTTTTTTTGTTTACGCTTATTACAAGGCTGTTTTCGGAAACTTTGTGGCTTTTAGGTCGTCTTTTGAGAATAAATAAGCTTCACGCTTTACGTGAAGAACCAAGCATTCGCTTGGTTACCACCTAAAAGCTAATAGCAACAATCTTTTAGAAAAGAGCGTGCAAAAATCACCGTTCTACAAAAGTTTTTGGGCTTCTTTTCAACTCTAAGCGGATAATGATAGATCTAGTGCTTTGTTAATTAACGAAAAATAAATTAAAATAAATTAATTAATGAAATTCTTGAATAGATAAATTGGAGGTACATAAGATTGGTTGATGATTTCGTCTTTATGAGATTAGCTATAGAAGAGGCCAAGAAAGCTGAAGCGATAAGAGAGGTTCCAATTGGCGCAGTCATCGTGAAAGATGGTGTGGTTATTGCCTCCGCTTATAATCTTAGAGAAAGCGATCAGCGAGCAGTAGCTCATGCTGAGTTACTAGCCATCGATGAAGCTTGCCAAAAGCTTGCTACATGGCGCTTAAGTGATTGTACCCTCTATGTTACATTAGAGCCTTGTCCAATGTGCGCTGGCGCAATTATTCAATCGCGTATTGATCGGGTGGTTTTTGGTGCATCTGACCCAAAAGCAGGTTGTGTAGGTTCAATCTATAACCTTCTGACAGAACCGAAATTTAACCATCAATGTGAAGTTGAAAAGGGTATTATGGCTGAAGAGTGCGGTGAAATGCTAACTACCTTTTTCCGGGAGTTACGAAAAAAGAAAGGGAAGAACTTGTCAGACTCCGAAGTAAGTGAAACTTAATTTTGTAGAAAACAGGGTGTGTTTCATTACGTAGTTTCACTAACGATACATTACTACAAATTCACATTTTTTTAGGATGTTCCAAGGTTTTCATGTATTGCCTATAACAAGTCTATTGCTACTATTGATTTTTCATTTGAAAGAGGCTATACTAAATTATGCGTCACATTAGGACGCGTTAAAAACCGTTTATAAATTTGTCGTGCTAGGTGGGGAGGTAGCGGTGCCCTGTACTCGCAATCCGCTATAGCGAGACGGAATCCCTTCCCTAGGTCTTGGTATCGTAGGGTCTGCCCTAAGTAAGTAGTGTTGACATTTGGGTTCTACGCAACGGAAACCCATGAACCCTGTCAGGTCCGGAAGGAAGCAGCAGTAAGTGGATCATTCCGTGTGCCGTAGAGTCGCCTGAATCGAGCTAACTGCTTAGGTAACGCCTGGGGTACCTTGATCAAAGGAAGGTGCACGGCATCAAATTTATATAAGAAGCAATTCCTTAAAGGAATTGCTTCTTTTTATTTGCTTTATAGACTTTGAAATATAGTAGTTGAAAAGGTATAATGGTATTTAGTACATTATTTTTTTTTACTTAGGAATAGCCATTAGTATATTGAGTTTGTCTAAAAATGGAGGTGAAGAGATGAGTTATCAAGCATTATATCGAGTGTGGCGACCAAAGCAATTAAGCGACGTTGTCGGACAAGAACATATTACGAAAACATTTAAAAATGCTTTAATTCAAGAAAAGCTCTCTCATGCCTATCTATTTACTGGACCACGTGGTACGGGAAAAACTAGTGCCGCAAAAATTATTGCGAAAACTGTTAACTGTCACGAAGCACCTGTTGCGGAACCTTGTAATAAGTGTGAAGCATGTCTTGGTATTTCAGATGGTTCAGTTGTTGATGTGATTGAAATTGATGCAGCTTCAAATAATGGAGTAGACGAAATTAGAGATATCCGTGACAAGGTCAAATTTGCACCAAGTAGCGGGATTCGCTTTAAAGTATATATTATTGATGAAGTACATATGTTATCTACCGGAGCCTTTAATGCATTACTAAAAACATTGGAGGAACCACCGAAACATGTCATTTTTATTTTAGCGACAACAGAGCCTCATAAAATTCCATTAACAATCATATCAAGATGTCAACGTTTTGATTTTAAACGAATTACAAGTCAGGCGATGATTGGTAGGATGGAATTTATTTTAAGTCATTATGAAACAAAGGTGTCTGATGAAGCCTTAGCAATGATTGCTAGAGTTTCCGAAGGTGGTATGAGAGATGCGTTGAGCTTGCTAGATCAGGCGATCTCATATTGTGATGATGGAGTTACTTTAGATGATATCCTGACAATAACTGGAGCGGTCTCTCAAGGATTATTAACCGAAGTTGCGCAAGCTTTATTGACAAGTGATGTTGTTAAAGCGTTACAAGCTGTAGACACCTTAATTTTAGCAGGTAAAGATCCAACACGCTTTATAGAAGATTTTATCTTTTATTATCGAGACATGCTTCTATACAAAACTGCACCAGAGCTTAATGAAGCTTTAGATAGGGTTTCATTAGACGACGAGTTTATTTCTATAAGTAAGAAACACCGACAAAATGGATTTATAGTACGATTGAAATACTCAATGGAATACTCCAGGATATGAAATGGTCTAGTCATCCGAAAATATTCATTGAAGTAGCGATCGTGAAAATTTGCAATAGTAAAGCTGAGACCGAAAAAGAAACTAGTGATACACACGAATCTTTGTTGAAGAAAATTCAAATCTTAGAGCAGAAGCTAGATAATATTGGCTCAATTGGGCATCAGGAGCAAGGGAAAGTTGAAGCTCCAAAGAAAAATCAGGGGCAATTTAGTCTTAAAACAGGGAAAAATGGAATAAGTAGTGGACAAGTAAAAGAAATGCTCAAACAAGCATCTAAACAAGACTTGCAGCGGATTACTAGTAATTGGGGACAGGTTATGGATCTAGTAAAAAAACAAAGTGTCCCTGCGCATGCTTGGTTGTCAGACAGTAAACCCGTTGCAGCATCAAAAACAATGATATTACTTGCTTTCCAAAATGAAATGCATCGCGATATGGTTGATACAAAATTTCGTACTGTAGTTGAACAAGGGATAGCTGAAGTATTTCCTGAGGCATTTAAAATTTTGACATTACTAACGAACCAGTGGGAGAATGTGAAAGAGGAATTTGTTCGCGATCAACGGGGAGAAACAACATCTTCTAATGAAGGTGATCCACTCGTTGAAGAAGCTTTGAAGTTAGTAGGTTCAGATTTAATAGAAATAATCGAATAATGAAAGCGAGGAAACTTAAATGAAAAACATGGGAAATATGATGAAACAAATGCAAAAGCTACAAAAGCAAATGGCACAAGCGCAAGAAGAGCTTAAATCAAAAACAGTCGAAGCCACAGCTGGTGGCGGCATGGTAAAAGTAATTGCGACTGGAGAAAAGAAAATCCTAGAAGTAATTATTAAAGAAGAAGTTGTAGATCCAGAGGATGTTGAAATGCTTCAAGACTTAATTTTAGCAGCAACAAATGAAGCTCTAAAAATGGCCGATGACCTAATTAATCAAGATATGGGCAAGTTTACAAAAGGCATGAATTTACCAGGAATGTTCTAAGCTAATTCAGCATAATATTTTTGGTGTTATCAAACTTTGAATGTTTATCTATTCTACTTAGCCAGGTGATGGTTAAATAACAATAACCTGTTAAGAGCTGCTTTCTAGGTCATTATCCCGGAAGCAGCTCTTGTCTAACTAGTCTGATGAAACATTTCCTAGGAGGAAACGTTGTTGCAGTACCCTGAACCGATATCCAAACTTATTGAAGGATTTATGAAATTGCCAGGAATCGGCCAAAAAACAGCGAGTCGACTGGCTTTTTTCGTATTAGATATGAAAGAAGATGATGTTTTAGACTTCGCGAAAGCATTAGTAAATGCAAAGCGAAATTTAACATATTGTTCTGTATGTCATAATATTACTGATTCAGACCCATGCTATATTTGTGAAGATCAAAAGCGAGACAAAACGATTATCTGTGTTATCCAGGATGCAAAAGACGTTATTGCTATGGAGAAAATGAGAGACTATCATGGTCTTTATCACGTCTTGCAAGGTGCAATTTCACCGATGGACGGTATAGGCCCAGAAGACATAAAAATACCAGAGCTCCTAAAAAGGCTGCAAGATGATACGATCCAAGAGATTATTTTAGCGACTAATCCTAATATAGAAGGAGAAGCTACTGCTATGTATATTTCTCGTTTAGTGAAACCTACAGGAATAAAAGTGACAAGGATTGCTCATGGTCTTCCTGTTGGTGGAGATTTAGAATATGCAGATGAAGTGACACTTTCAAAAGCTATTGAGGGTCGGAGAGAATTATAGTAGTAAAGGAGTAAAAATATGCTTTTTAAGAAAAAGGGTAAGCTTAGAAAAGCTGAAAACAAAAGACTTATTGAGCAAATAGAAATACAAAAGCATTTATTGATGAATCAAAAAGAATTAGTTGGAAGAAGTGTAGATCCTTCTGAAGATGTTCTATTAAAGTTAAAGGTCACTGAAGCTAAATACTTATTTATGTTAAAAGAAGCAAGAGTAAGGAAAACGAACATGGAAAAATCTTAAAATTAGATTTTTCCATGTTCTTTTTTTATTGAAACGGTAATAGGATTCTAATGAGGGCTTGTCAATAAAATGGTGGGGGTTGAGTGAATAATGGATCCAATTATTGTTGTTACATTATTAGGTGGAGTAATTTTTTTGTTGTTGGTATTAGGTGCGCCAATGAAACCATTGCGTTTTATTGGACAAGGAATGATTAAACTAATCATAGGTGCGCTTTTTTTATTTTTCCTCAATGCTTTTGGAACGGTGTTTGATTACCACCTTCCAATCAATCTCGTAACTGCTTCTGTGTCCGGGTTTCTAGGAATACCAGGTTTGATTGTACTTGTTGCTATTGACCTATATATACTATAAAAAAGAAGTTACCATGTATTCCCATTTAATGAAAGTGTTTATGGACTTGCACATTGGGTATATACATGGTATATTGTTAAAACATTCTTCGCGACAATATTCGTCAAAAAAACGACAAAAAAGTCGGTTGACAAACAAAAGTGAAGGTGTTAATATATTATAAGTCGCAACAAACAATTTATGAAATCGCAACTTTGAAACAAGTTGTTGACAACAGAACGTTATTGTGATAGAATAAAATTCTTGCTGCTGAAAAACGGCACAGGATAATTGTTCTTTGAAAACTGAACACACAGCCAAGCGAATTAAAGAGATAGTAAATATCTCGTCAATGTAACAAAATTTTTTGAGCTATTTCAAACACTTTTATGGAGAGTTTGATCCTGGCTCAGGACGAACGCTGGCGGCGTGCCTAATACATGCAAGTCGAGCGGACAATTGAGAGCTTGCTCTCAATTGTTAGCGGCGGACGGGTGAGTAACACGTGGGCAACCTGCCCTGTAGACTGGGATAACTTCGGGAAACCGAAGCTAATACCGGATAATCTTTTGAGTCACATGGCTCGAAAGTAAAAGTTGGGTTTACCTAACACTACAGGATGGGCCCGCGGCGCATTAGCTAGTTGGTAAGGTAATGGCTTACCAAGGCGACGATGCGTAGCCGACCTGAGAGGGTGATCGGCCACACTGGGACTGAGACACGGCCCAGACTCCTACGGGAGGCAGCAGTAGGGAATCTTCCGCAATGGACGAAAGTCTGACGGAGCAACGCCGCGTGAACGATGAAGGCCTTCGGGTCGTAAAGTTCTGTTGTTAGGGAAGAACAAGTACCGTTCAAATAGGGCGGTACCTTGACGGTACCTAACCAGAAAGCCACGGCTAACTACGTGCCAGCAGCCGCGGTAATACGTAGGTGGCAAGCGTTGTCCGGAATTATTGGGCGTAAAGCGCGCGCAGGCGGTCTCTTAAGTCTGATGTGAAAGCCCACGGCTCAACCGTGGAGGGTCATTGGAAACTGGGAAACTTGAGTGCAGAAGAGGAGAGTGGAATTCCATGTGTAGCGGTGAAATGCGTAGATATATGGAGGAACACCAGTGGCGAAGGCGACTCTCTGGTCTGTAACTGACGCTGAGGCGCGAAAGCGTGGGGAGCAAACAGGATTAGATACCCTGGTAGTCCACGCCGTAAACGATGAGTGCTAGGTGTTAGGGGTTTCGATGCCCTTAGTGCCGAAGTTAACACATTAAGCACTCCGCCTGGGGAGTACGACCGCAAGGTTGAAACTCAAAGGAATTGACGGGGGCCCGCACAAGCAGTGGAGCATGTGGTTTAATTCGAAGCAACGCGAAGAACCTTACCAGGTCTTGACATCCTTTGACAACCCTAGAGATAGGGCTTTCCCCTTCGGGGGACAAAGTGACAGGTGGTGCATGGTTGTCGTCAGCTCGTGTCGTGAGATGTTGGGTTAAGTCCCGCAACGAGCGCAACCCTTGATCTTAGTTGCCAGCATTCAGTTGGGCACTCTAAGGTGACTGCCGGTGACAAACCGGAGGAAGGTGGGGATGACGTCAAATCATCATGCCCCTTATGACCTGGGCTACACACGTGCTACAATGGATGGTACAAAGGGCAGCAAAACCGCGAGGTTGAGCCAATCCCATAAAGCCATTCTCAGTTCGGATTGTAGGCTGCAACTCGCCTACATGAAGCCGGAATTGCTAGTAATCGCGGATCAGCATGCCGCGGTGAATACGTTCCCGGGCCTTGTACACACCGCCCGTCACACCACGAGAGTTTGTAACACCCGAAGTCGGTGGGGTAACGCAATATGCGAGCCAGCCGCCTAAGGTGGGACAGATGATTGGGGTGAAGTCGTAACAAGGTAGCCGTATCGGAAGGTGCGGCTGGATCACCTCCTTTCTATGGAGTTAAAACTCTAGTCGATGCTTTTCTTTTAGAAAAGTACGCTGACGCTGTGTTTCAGTTTTGAGAGAATGATCTCTCAATTAAATAGTTAACTGCTCAATATTCATTATTGTGCTCCTGCGGTACTCCTTGCGTCGTATCCTCGTCGCAAAGCTGCATGAAGCTAATCAATGAAGCATCTCACGATGTAATTGAGATCAGTTGCTTTGTTCCTTGAAAACTAGATAACAACTAACACATTTAAGTTTTACCGGAAAGTTTGTAAAAACTTTATGAGTAAACTTGAGTAGTCAAGAATTCAATTCGACGTAAAATCCTTTTAACAGGTATTTTTTTGAGAGAAGCGAGTAGTTCGAGGAAACGAGCGAGTCAATCGCCGGAGTGTACATTAACCGTACATGAGGACGATTGGTGAGTGAAGTTGACGAAGAAATGCGAAGCTTATCGCAAAAAAATTAGGTTAAGTTAGAAAGGGCGCACGGTGGATGCCTTGGCACTAGGAGCCGAAGAAGGACGTGACGAACAACGATATGCCTCGGGGAGCTGTAAGTAAGCTTTGATCCGGGGATTTCCGAATGGGGGAACCCACCATCCGTAATGGGATGGTACCCATAGCTGAATACATAGGCTATGAGGAGGCAGACCTGGGGAACTGAAACATCTAAGTACCCAGAGGAAGAGAAAGAAATTATCGATTTCCTGAGTAGCGGCGAGCGAAACGGAAACAGCCCAAACCAAGGGGCTTGCCCCTTGGGGTTGTAGGACACTCTACACGGAGTTACAAAGAAACGAAGTAGACGAAGCGATCTGGAAAGGTCCGCGAAACAAGGTAACAGCCCTGTAATCGAAACTTCGTTTCCTCCAGAGTGTATCCTGAGTACGGCGGGACACGTGAAACCCCGTCGGAATCCGGGAGGACCATCTCCCAAGGCTAAATACTTCCTAGTGACCGATAGTGAACCAGTACCGTGAGGGAAAGGTGAAAAGCACCCCGGGAGGGGAGTGAAAGAGATCCTGAAACCGTGTGCCTACAAGTAGTTGGAGCCCATTTACGGGTGACAGCGTGCCTTTTGTAGAATGAACCGGCGAGTTACGATTACGTGCAAGGTTAAGCTGAAGAGGCGGAGCCGCAGCGAAAGCGAGTCTGAATAGGGCGAATGAGTACGTGGTCGTAGACCCGAAACCGTGTGATCTACCCATGTCCAGGGTGAAGTTCAGGTAACACTGAATGGAGGCCCGAACCCACGCACGTTGAAAAGTGCGGGGATGAGGTGTGGGTAGGGGTGAAATGCCAATCGAACTCGGAGATAGCTGGTTCTCCCCGAAATAGCTTTAGGGCTAGCCTCGAGGGAAGAGTATTGGAGGTAGAGCACTGATTGGACTAGGGGTCCCCACAGGATTACCGAATTCAGTCAAACTCCGAATGCCAAATACTTATCCTCGGGAGTCAGACTGCGAGTGCTAAGATCCGTAGTCAAGAGGGAAACAGCCCAGACCATCAGCTAAGGTCCCAAAGTATACGTTAAGTGGAGAAGGATGTGGAGTTGCCCAGACAACCAGGATGTTGGCTTAGAAGCAGCCACCATTTAAAGAGTGCGTAATAGCTCACTGGTCGAGTGACTCTGCGCCGAAAATGTACCGGGGCTAAACGTATCACCGAAGCTATGGATTGCGCACCTGGTGCGCAGTGGTAGGGGAGCGTTCTAAGTGCAGCGAAGTCAGACCGGAAGGACTGGTGGAGCGCTTAGAAGTGAGAATGCCGGTATGAGTAGCGAAAAGAGGGGTGAGAATCCCCTCCGTCGAAAGCCCAAGGTTTCCTGAGGAAGGCTCGTCCGCTCAGGGTAAGTCGGGACCTAAGCCGAGGCTGAAAAGCGTAGGCGATGGACAACAGGTTGAAATTCCTGTACCACCTCCTCACCGTTTGAGCAATGGGGGGACGCAGAAAGGTAGGGTAAGCGCACTGATGGATATGTGCGTCCAAGCAGTTAGGCTGAGAAGTAGGCAAATCCGCTTCTCGTGAAGGCTGAGCTGTGATGGCGAGCGAAATTTAAGTAGCGAAGTTCCTGATCCTACACTGCCAAGAAAAGCCTCTAGCGAGGTGAGAGGTGCCCGTACCGCAAACCGACACAGGTAGGCGAGAAGAGAATTCTAAGACGCTCGGGAGAACTCTCGTTAAGGAACTCGGCAAAATGACCCCGTAACTTCGGGAGAAGGGGTGCTCTGATAGGGTGTTAAAGCCCGAGAGAGCCGCAGTGAATAGATCCAAGCGACTGTTTAGCAAAAACACAGGTCTCTGCGAAGCCGCAAGGCGAAGTATAGGGGCTGACACCTGCCCGGTGCTGGAAGGTTAAGAGGAGGGGTTATCCGTAAGGAGAAGCTCTGAATTGAAGCCCCAGTAAACGGCGGCCGTAACTATAACGGTCCTAAGGTAGCGAAATTCCTTGTCGGGTAAGTTCCGACCCGCACGAATGGTGTAACGATTTGGATACTGTCTCAACGAGAGACCCGGTGAAATTATATTACCTGTGAAGATGCAGGTTACCCGCGACAGGACGGAAAGACCCCATGGAGCTTTACTGTAGCTTGATATTGGATTTTGGTACAATTTGTACAGGATAGGTAGGAGCCTGAGAACCCGGAGCGCCAGCTTCGGTGGAGGCGTCGGTGGGATACTACCCTGATTGTATTGAAATTCTAACCTAGGACCGTGATCCGGTTCGGGGACAGTGTCAGGTGGGCAGTTTGACTGGGGCGGTCGCCTCCTAAACAGTAACGGAGGCGCCCAAAGGTTCCCTCAGAATGGTTGGAAATCATTCGTAGAGTGCAAAGGCAAAAGGGAGCTTGACTGCGAGACCTACAAGTCGAGCAGGGACGAAAGTCGGGCTTAGTGATCCGGTGGTTCCGCATGGAAGGGCCATCGCTCAACGGATAAAAGCTACCCTGGGGATAACAGGCTTATCTCCCCCAAGAGTCCACATCGACGGGGAGGTTTGGCACCTCGATGTCGGCTCATCGCATCCTGGGGCTGAAGTAGGTCCCAAGGGTTGGGCTGTTCGCCCATTAAAGCGGTACGCGAGCTGGGTTCAGAACGTCGTGAGACAGTTCGGTCCCTATCCGTCGCGGGCGTAGGAAATTTGAGAGGAGCTGTCCTTAGTACGAGAGGACCGGGATGGACACACCGCTGGTGTACCAGTTGTTCCGCCAGGAGCATAGCTGGGTAGCTACGTGTGGAAGGGATAAGTGCTGAAAGCATCTAAGCATGAAGCCCCCCTCGAGATGAGATTTCCCTTGGAGTTAATCCAGTAAGACCCCTTAAAGATGATGAGGTTGATAGGTCTCGGGTGGAAGCACGGCGACGTGTGGAGCTGAGAGATACTAATCGGTCGAGGACTTATCCTATAAATAAGTTTAGAGTGATGAGTGTAGAGTTTTGAGTTGCGTGAGTAACTCAAAGCAGTAAATACCAAATTCTAAATAAACGGATTGAATTTTACTCAAGTCTTAAATGTGTGTTATCTAGTTTTCAGGGAATGAAAATTTCTTGAAAAATTAAGTAGCTTGATCTTGAATTGAGTTCGTGCGTCTGTGTCTACCAGTGTAGCTTCGAAGTAAGCTTCCTCGACGCAAAGCAGCATGATGTAAACTCAAAGAAGCATCTCACGATGTGATTGAGGTCAGTAGCTTTTTTGAAGGAATGAACTTTCTTCAGATAATCTAGTAGCGATAGCGAAGAGGTCACACTCGTTCCCATGCCGAACACGACCGTTAAGCTCTTCAGCGCCGATGGTAGTTGGGGGTTTCCCCCTGTGAGAGTAGGACGTTGCTAGGTAAAAAAACACATCCAATTTGGATGTGTTTTTTTGTGTGCAAACTTAAAAGAGATCTATGCTTTCTGACTAGAGAAATAAAGTGGACATATAATCCTCTATTAGGTAGGATTTTGTGGTTTTCCTATTTTTGAGGACATACGGTACCTTATTTCCTCAGGATTCATTAAAATACATGTCCGAATGCAATAAAAGTGATCGTATGTCCTCGAAATATCAAAAAGGACTATATTGGCTAAAATAGAGGAACCTATGTCCACTAAATTTAAATTTTAACTTTACGCAATCCAGAGATAGCAGTTGCTTTACAACTGACTAGTGTATAAGATCCAGAAGGTCTTCCTCGTTGTAAAAACAAAAAATAGACCTCTTAAAAAAGGTCTGTTAGGAAATATTTAATAAAGAGTGCTTTAGTTTTCTTAATTTTTGTAGATAGTATCGGTAAAATTCATCAGTTACTTCTGAACTAACAATCTCTCGTTCACATGCTTCACAAATGTAGATATCACAAATATGAATCCCTGATTCTTGTTTTTGCTCACAAACTGAACATTTCTCTAAGTTAAGCCCTTCATTCATAATTGTTCACCTCCATAGCTCATTCATTTCCAATGAAAGGTAAACTATACATAAAAAATTCTGAATTTCTGAAAATAGTTCCTTAAAGAATAGTATGGTTTCAAGAGTTTAATGGGACAAATACTTATTTACTTTGCGCACTCGCTTTCTTATCTATATGCCATCAGTTAACTGATTGTGTATGTCTTTGTGAACTACCCGCCACTTATTTTTCTAACGAAAATTTGAAGTGGGGGTCTTCTGGCCAAACATGATAAAAGTACAAATTAAGAAAAATCATTTTAAAACCAATTGTTTAGTTGGTTAGTAAATTTCGTTATAATAGAACAGTGTTTGAAAATACTCGACCGCAAAGGAAGAAAATAGTGAATCAAAATAATTTACCACTTTATGAAGCTCTGTGGAGTTTTCGCAATGAAAATCCAATTTCTTTACATGTTCCTGGACATAAAAATGGGTTAGTTTTTCCTAGCCAAGCGAAGGAGTTATACCAATCTATATTATCAATTGATGTTACAGAATTGTCAGGTCTAGATGATTTGCATCATGCATCAGGAGTTATTAAACAAGCAGAAGATTTAACTGCCAATTTATATGGGTCTAAGAGCTGTTACTTTCTTGTAGGTGGCTCTACAGTTGGAAATATAGCGATGATTATGGCTACTTGTGAAGCAGGTGATACCGTACTTGTTCAGAGAAATAGTCATAAGTCAGTTATCAATGGTTTAAGGCTTGCGAAAGTAAAACCAATTTTTATTGAGCCTGACTTTGATGTTGATGCACAAATTGCGACCACTATGGATGATGCGAGCGTTATTGAAGCGATAAATAAGTACCCAGAGGCAAAAGCTATATTCATGACAAGGCCAAATTATTATGGATATACAAAGGAAATAGATAGAATTGTTAGCATTGCGCATGAGCATAATATGGTCGTGCTAGTTGACGAAGCGCATGGCGCTCACTTTGGACATCCTTCTTCGCTATTTCCAAAGTCTGCAATTCATTCTAAGGCAGATATCGTAGTTCAGTCAGCTCATAAAACACTACCAGCGATGACCATGTGTTCTTTTTTACATTTCAATAGCCAATTGGTTGACGAAAATAAACTTAAGTATTATTTGCAACTATTTCAATCTAGTAGCCCCTCTTATCCATTACTTGCTTCACTTGATTTAGCCAGGTTTTATTTAGCGAATTTGTCAAAAGTGGAGCTTTTATTAACATTAGAAAAAATTAATGAGTTTAAAAAGTACTTAAACCAAATTCCACAACTAAAAGTAGTTGAAAATGAACATTTTCATGTAGATCCATTAAAGGTTACAGTTCAGTCTTGCTGTGAACTTAATGGGTTTGAGGTACAGAAGCTTTTAGAGGAGGAAGGTATTTATACTGAAATGGCAGATTTACATAATGTCCTATTTGTTTTGCCTTTATCAATAGTGACAGATCTCCTTTCTATTGGTGAAAAGATTGCAAATAAACTAAAAGGCAAATCTCTAGAACAAAAATCAGTAAAAGTAGCTAACGAATCTATAAATAAGATCTCAAGCTTAGCACTTTCCTATGAACAAATGGAAAATGTAGAGGTAGAAATAATAGCAATAGAAGATTCGAAAGGGAAGATTATTTCCGAAGAAATCATTCCCTATCCACCTGGTGTTCCGTTATTAGTCCGGGGAGAAAGGATAGAAAATAATCATATTGAGCAATTGTTTGCTTTAAGAAAATCAGGTGCTTACTTTCAAGGAGCTGATGTTTTTAAAAAAGGAATGAAAGTCTTTAAAAATGTATGAAGTGAGGAGCATATAATGAATCAGAATTTTATTAGTTTTGAAGGCGGAGAAGGCGCTGGTAAAACCACTGTTATTGAGGCTTTAGCTAGATTCTTAAAAGAAGAGGGATATAATTTTATTACGACTCGAGAACCTGGTGGTATTCAAATTGCCGAAAGTATTCGGGAGATCATTTTGGATACGAAACATACAGCAATGGATGGTAGGACAGAGGCGTTATTATATGCGGCAGCAAGAAGACAACACTTAGTTGAAAGGATTATTCCGTCGTTACAGGCTGGAAAAGTTGTTCTTTGTGACCGTTTTTTAGACAGTAGTTTAGTCTATCAAGGAATGGCTAGAAATATTGGCTTAGATGAGGTATTGGTCATTAATAACTTTGCAATTGAAAACTGCATGCCAAAGCTCACGTTTTACTTTGATATTGAGCCAGAAAAGGGATTAGCGAGAATTGCAAAAAATAAAGACCGCGAAATAAACCGACTTGATAAAGAAAATTTAGATTTTCATTATAATGTACGAAACGGTTATTTAAAGCTATTAACGATGTTTCCAGAAAGAATAGTGAAAATTAATGCAGATAGACCGTTAGAAGAAGTCGTTGCCGAGACAACGGCAAAAATAACCGAATATTTAAAGCAAGTTTAATCATCGAAAAAAACCTTCAGATTGTTGAAGGTTTTTTATAAGTATGGAACCTTTAATTATTCCTAAGCCAATTTTGTCTATAATTCAATTTTTCTAATAATCAAAATTACATAGATAGGTTCTTTATAGGACATCTGTTATAATAGGATAAATAAAGCTTAAAAGACTAAAGGATAGATATTACTATTATAGGGGGTAAAAAGGATGAAACTTGTTGTAGCAGTTGTTCAAGATAAAGATAGTAATAACTTAGCAAACGCTCTTGTAAAAGGTAATTTCAAAGCTACGAAACTTGCAAGTACCGGTGGATTTTTAAAAGCTGGAAATACAACGTTTATTATTGGTACAGAAGATCAAAATGTTAATGCTGTCTTAGACATTATTAAGGATAATTGTAAGAATAGAGATCAATTAGTTGCGCCGATTTCCCCAATGGGTGGAAATGCTGATTCGTATATTCCATATCCAGTGAATGTTAAAGTAGGTGGTGCTACAGTATTTGTAGTACCTGTAGATCAATTTGAGAGGTTTTAGGTGCGGTTAAAATGACTTGGAGAAAGTTATCTGAAACACAAGGAAAAGTAGTAAAAATAATTACAAATAGTATTCGTAAAGAGCGCTTATCACATGCTTATTTATTCGATGGTCCAAAGGGAACCGGAAAGCGTGAAGTAGCGTTGCAGCTGGCAAAAACATTCTTTTGCGAGAAAAAAGATCAATTTGAACCATGTGAGGTTTGTTCTGACTGTAAGAGAATTGCTTCTGGTAATCATCCAGATGTTCATATTATCCAACCAGACGGACAAACGATAAAGATAGAACAAATTCGCCAATTAAAAAAAGAGTTTTCGTATCGTGGTATGGAATCGGTACGGAAGTTTTATATTATTGAAGATGCTGAAAAGATGACAACTAGTGCTGCAAATGGACTATTAAAATTTTTAGAGGAGCCAGATGGGCAATCAATAGCAGTATTAACTACAGTCGAGGTGCATCGGATCTTACGTACAATTTTATCTAGGACGCAAATTATTTCATTTGTCCCACTGACACCATTACAATTGATGGAGAATCTTGAAAAGGATGGTATACCAAAGCCAATTTCCAAGCTATTAGGTCAGTTAACTAATGATTTGGATGAAGCTTACCAACTTTACCATGATGATTGGATTGCACAAGCTAGAGGCATAGTGATACAATTAGGGGAAGAAGTGTGCACAAGACCACATCAGGTCATGCTCACTTTGCAAGAAAGTTGGTTACCCCATTTTAAAGAGAAAAACCAATTAAATATGGGATTAGATATACTGTTACTTTGGTACCGTGATGTACTCCGGACCTTATTAGCAACTGACGATCAACTAATCTTTGTTGATCAGATCGATAAATTAGAACGACATGCATTAAAGAGCTCACAGCGAAAAGTTAGTCAGCATATGGCTGATATTCTAGAAGCGAAGAGACGTCTAAATGCAAACGTAAATCCTCAACTCTTAATGGAACAATTAATGCTGAGGTTACAGGAGGGATAGTGTATAGTGCATCAGGTAGTGGGTGTTAGATTTAAAAAAGCGGGAAAAATATATTATTTCTCCCCTGAAGATATAGATGTACAAAAAGGTGAGCTAGTAATCGTTGAAACTGCTCGAGGAATTGAGTTTGGTAAGGTTGTCATAGGAAGAAAAGTTGTTGGCGATCAAGACGTTGTATTTCCTCTAAAAAAGGTGGTCCGTGTCGCTAATGAAAAGGATCGGACAACGGTCGAAGAAAATAAGGCTGCAGCGAAAGAAGCATTTGAAACTTGCTTAGCGAAAATACACGAGCATAACCTTGATATGAAGCTTGTAGACGTAGAATACACGTTTGATCGAAATAAAGTACTATTCTATTTTACAGCTGATGGTAGGATTGATTTTCGTGAGCTAGTGAAGGATTTAGCTGCAATTTTTAGGACAAGAATAGAGCTTAGACAAATCGGTGTTAGAGATGAAGCGAAAATGTTAGGTGGAATTGGACCATGTGGTCGAATCTTATGTTGCTCATCTTTCCTCGGTGACTTTGAGCCAGTGTCTATTAAAATGGCGAAAGATCAAAGCCTGTCTTTAAATCCAACAAAAATCTCTGGTCTTTGCGGCAGACTAATGTGCTGTTTAAAATATGAAAATGATAATTATGAATCTGCCAAGCAAGAGCTTCCTGATATCGGAAAATCAATTGTAACAGCACATGGAAAAGGTCGTGTCATTGGTTTAAATATTTTGGAAAAGCTAGTACAGGTTGAGCTTGTCGATGCACGTATTATGGAATATACATTAGATGAGCTAATGAAAGAAGGAGTATTACCTACTCATACCACAAATATTGAGGTGTAAAGTTAACGTGGATAAAAAAGGGGTCTTTTCACGAGTAAGTCTTATGGAAGAAAAAATAGGTGGCCTTTATCGTGAATTAGGGGAGTTAAAAGAGCATTTAGCCCTCCTCTTAGAAGAGAATCAACATCTTAAGATTGAAAATGACCATCTACGTTCTCGGATCGAAAAAGCATCTGAACAAGAGGAAGAAGAAGTAAAGGTAAAAAAAGTAGAAGATGAAAAAATTGATATAGGAGAAGGTTATGATAACCTAGCTCGACTTTATCAAGAAGGATTTCACATTTGTAATCTTCATTACGGAAGTATCCGTAAAGAAGGAGACTGTTTATTTTGCTTGTCGTTCTTAAATAAAAAATAGTTGGAGGTGGACCTCTTTGGTCTATCTCTTTTTATGTTTCATATTTTTAATTACTCTCTAATCCTTTGGCAAGGTGTGACTTTAGCAATATGCTATATATAATTTGTTTTTTGAAGTAGGCTCTTTTCTATCAGATTGTTGCTATTAGCTTTTAGGTCGTACCCAAGCGAATGCTTGGTTCTTCACGCCTTGCGTGAAGCTTTTGAGAATAAATAAGCCATTGGGACAAATAAATTTGTCCCAAAAAGCTTATTTATTCTCAAAAGAAGACCTAAAATCCACAAAGTTTACGAAACAGCCATGAAGTAACATAGAAAATTGAAAATTAAACGTCCTGGAAACGGTTAGTATTCATTTGATATAATCAATTTTATTACAGCAACTCGAGAGGATATTTTATGGTGAAGATAGAGCATGATGAACGGGTTGATTACTTACCAAACGAAAAGTTAAAAATAATCCAAAGTCCCAATGTATTTTCTTTTTCAATGGATGCAGTGCTTTTAGCGAAGTTTTGTTATGTACCAATTCAAAAAGGAAAAATTGTTGATCTCTGTACTGGGAATGGTGTAATCCCACTCTTGTTAAGTGAGCGGAGCAAGGCAGAAATAGTTGGCGTAGAGATCCAAGACCGACTTTATCAGATGGCCATTCGTAGTTCCGAATTAAATAAACGACAAGAACAACTTCAATTTATAAATGATGATATAAAAAACGCCATTGAGACTCTAGGTAAAGGAATTTTTGATCTAGTGACATGTAACCCTCCGTATTTTAAGACAGTATCGGAGAAAATATGGAATGAGAACCAACATTTTGCTATCGCAAGACACGAGATTTATTGTAGCTTAGAAGATGTTATTCGTATAAGTAGTGAACTAGCCAAAGAAAAAGGAAAGGTTGCGCTTGTCCACCGCCCTGAACGATTAATTGATATTATTACAATCATGAAAAAATACCGACTAGAACCAAAACGAATTCAGTTTATTCATCCCAAGATGGGAAAAGAAGCAAATATATTATTAGTAGAAGGAATAAAAACGGGTAATTCAGCCGTAAAAATATTACAACCGTTATTTGTCTATAATGAGAATAATACGTATACGGATGAATTTAAGGAGATTTACTTTTCTTAGTAAATGAGGAATACAGCCTAGTGCTATAGCTTGTAATTCTAACACCGAAAGCAACAAAGCAATTTTTTGAGAGCAAAAAGGAATCGTAAATTATTGGGGAGGGTAAAATGATTCATGTGGATACAAAAAAGCTTTCGTAATGAAGAAGAAGGAGTTTTATATTTAGTTCCTACACCGATTGGTAATTTAGAGGATATTACGTTTCGAGCGTTAAATATTTTAAAAGAGGTTGATCTGATTGCAGCTGAAGATACAAGACAAACGAAAAAACTTTGCAATCATTTTGAAATAGCAACAAAGCTTGTTAGTTACCATGATCATAATAAACAGACAAGTGGCTTAAAGTTAGTAGAGGAAATTAAGGCCGGAAAAAAGATAGCTTTAGTTAGTGATGCTGGAATGCCAGCAATTTCAGACCCTGGTTATGAATTGGTTGTTAGTTGTATTGAAGAAAAAATATCAGTGATACCGTTACCAGGGGCGAACGCTGCATTGCCAGCTCTTGTAGCCTCAGGCTTTCCAACCGACGATTTTTATTTTTACGGATTTTTGCATAGACAAAAGAAGGATAAGAAAAAGCAACTAGAAAATTTAAAAAACATGCAGTGTCCGATCATCTTCTATGAATCCCCCCATAGGTTAAAAGAAACATTGAACTTAATGTTAGAGCAATTAGGTGATAGAAGAATATCAGTTTGTCGTGAACTAACCAAGAAATTTGAAGAGTTCATTAGAGGAAATATAACTGAAATAATCAGTTACTATGAAGAAGAGGATCCGCGAGGAGAGTATTGTTTAATTTTAGAAGGTGCTCTTGAAGTACTAGCTGATAGCGATAACCTTTGGTGGCAGGACCTTTCGATAGAACAGCATATTGATCATTATATAGCTATACAACTTTCATCTAAAGAGGCAATTAAACAAGTAGCCAAAGATCGTAATCTACAAAAGAGAGAAGTATATCAGATTTATCATAATTCAGAGCAAAAATAAAGGCCACCCCATAAGTAGTATAAGCTCTTCAATCTGCGAGCTTATACTGACTTGGGATAGCCTTGTCTATATTTATATATTATTATTTTGCTGTTTTTTCAACAAAATTTTGTAATTCAGTGATAATTTCTTGAGCACCACTTGGGCTTAAGATAATTTTACCACCAGCTAAAGATAAATTATCGTCATTTACTTCACCAGTAACTTGGCAAGTCATGTTTGGCTTGTATTTTTTTAAGATAATTCTATCACTATCAACATAGATTTCAAGTGCATCCTTTTCAGCAATATCAAGGGTACGGCGAAGCTCGATTGGAATAACCACGCGTCCTAACTCATCAACTTTACGAACAATTCCTGTAGATTTCATTTATTTCTCCTCCTGAAATTAAGTATCAATTTATCGATTAATTCTTCAATTTTCGACATTTTTCTCTGTGAATTTAGAATACCAATGTTTCCAAAAGAAGTCAATTATATTTATTCAAATTTTTGCTAGTTTTGTAGGATTTTCTGTAAAAGGATAAAATAAACCTTGGTATGACAAGGTTTATATTTAAGGTATTTTAAAGTGATGTTATTTATTGTATAAATTTACTAGTGCATTTTACAGTTTTGAATGAAATTTATAAAAATGCTCAACTGTTTTTTCGACAAAAATAACAGAAAAAGTCGAATGTCTTTCGACAAAATAAACATGAGTTAAAAAAGATTAAATTGGGCAAACTTGACAATGATATAGGTATTCGGTATATTTTTGCCAAAGGAAGTTTGAATTAACTTCATTAATAATTTCCGTTGAAGAGATAAGTAAAAAGGAAGCCTATTTAAATGACAAATTGTCATTGGCAGAGAGCCGGGGTAGCTGAAAACTGGTAGTAGGAAGAACTTTTGAAAATGGTCTTGGAGGATTTGCCTTCGAGTTACAATGTAATAAGGGGGCAACGTGAACTGAGCGTTAATTAGTACTGGTTACAAAATTGTAACCTTCTGAGCCTTGCTTTCGTGAGAAACAAGGGAAATTGGGTGGTAACACGTGAGAATTTGACTCTCGTCCCTTTATAGGGCGGGAGTTTTTTTATGCATTTTACTATTATAAGTTGAACTATTCATTATTAGGAGGAAAGTGTTATGTCTAAAAAAAGCTTCTATTTAACAACACCAATTTATTATCCAAGTGACAAGCTTCATATTGGCCATGCATACACAACGGTAGCAGGTGATGCAATGGCGCGATATAAGCGCTTAAGAGGATATGACGTTATGTATTTAACAGGTACAGATGAGCATGGGCAAAAAATTGAGCGTAAGGCTGAGGAGAAAGGGGTTAGTCCACAACAATTTGTTGATGAAATTGTGACAGGTATTCAAGAGCTGTGGAAAAAGCTAGATATCTCATACGACGACTTTATTAGAACCACTGAATTAAGACATAAAGAAATTGTTCAACAAATTTTTCAAAAGCTTCTTGATCAAGGTGATATTTATTTAGATGAATACGAAGGATGGTATTGCACCCCTTGTGAGTCCTTTTACACGGAGAGGCAGTTGAAGGATGGCAATTGTCCCGATTGCAACCGTGCAGTAGAAAAGGTTAGAGAGAAGTCTTATTTCTTTAAAATGAGCAAGTATGCCGACCGACTTTTGAAGTATTACGAGGAGAACCCAAGTTTTATACAACCAGAATCGCGAAAGAATGAGATGATCAATAATTTTATTAAGCCTGGTTTAGAAGACCTTGCCGTTTCTCGGACATCGTTTGAGTGGGGCGTAAAAGTTCCTAATGATCCTAAACATGTTGTCTATGTTTGGATAGATGCTCTATCTAACTATATTACGGCCTTAGGATATGGGACAGAAAACCAAGCGAAGTATGAAAAGTATTGGCCAGCTGATGTACACTTAGTAGGCAAAGAGATTATTCGTTTCCATACAATTTATTGGCCAATCATGTTGATGGCACTTGATCTTCCCTTGCCAAAGAAAGTATTTGGCCATGGGTGGTTATTAATGAAAGATGGAAAAATGTCGAAATCAAAAGGAAATGTTGTGGACCCTGTTCCGTTAATCGATCGTTATGGTCTTGATGCACTACGCTATTATTTACTTCGTGAAGTGCCATTTGGCTCAGACGGAGTATTTACACCTGAGAGTTTTGTTGAACGCGTAAACTTTGACTTAGCTAATGATTTAGGAAATTTATTAAACCGAACAGTAGCGATGATTCATAAGTATTTCAATGGTGAAATACCTGCGTATGTGAAAGACGCGACAGATTTTGACGCTACTCTCGTAGGCTTAGCTGAAGAAACTGTGGTCAAAGTAGAAACTGCTATGGAAGATATGGAGTTTTCTGTTGCATTAGCAGCTATTTGGCAGTTAGTAAGCAGAACTAACAAATATATTGATGAGACGCAACCTTGGGTTTTAGCGAAGAGTGAAGAAAACAAAGAACAGTTAGGCTCAGTTTTATATCATTTAGCAGAATCAATACGATATGTTTCAATTTTAATTCAGCCATTCCTCACAAGTACTCCAAAGAAAATTTGGGAACAGTTAAGTGTAGGTGCAGAGGTTACATCATGGGAGAGTTTAAATAAATTTGGTCAGCTTAATTCAGGCGTCAAAATCTCTAAAGGGGAGCCGATCTTCCCAAGACTTGATGCAGCCGAAGAAGTTGCGTATATCGTCAAGATGATGGAAGGCCCAGCTGTTGAACCAGTAGCTACTGAAGTGGCTGTTGAAGCACCAGAAACTGAAGAGATTATGATTGAAGATTTTATGAAAGTAGACTTACGTGTCGCTGAAGTACTGAGTGCAGAACCGGTCAAAAAGGCGAAAAAATTATTAAAACTTCAACTTGACTTAGGGTACGAAAAGCGCCAAGTTGTCTCAGGGATCGCTGAGCATTATAAGCCAGAAGAATTAGTCGGTAAAAAAGTAATTTGTGTAACAAACCTAAAGCCAATTGAGCTTCGCGGTGAACTTTCTCAAGGAATGATATTAGCTGCCTCTCATAATGGCAAACTAACCCTAGCAACAATTGAACAGACACTGCCAAATGGATCGCAAGTGAAATAGTGTTATGAGTGTTGAGTTTTGAGTGTTGAGGTTGTCGCTGGTAGAGCTTCGAAGCTTTACTTTCATGAACTCATTACTCAAAACTCATAACTCAAAACTTAAGTGGAGGTTTTTTACAAAATGTTATTCGACACTCATGCGCATTTAAATGCTGATCAGTTTGAGGAAGATGCTGATGAAGTGATTAAACGTGCTCAAGAAGAAGGTGTTAGCCATATTGTCGTTGTTGGTTTTGATGAAAAAACAATAAATGGCGCGCTAAAGTTAGCTGAAGACTACGATTTTATCTATGCCGCAGTAGGATGGCATCCTGTTGATGCGATAGATATGACTGATAACCATTTAGAGTGGCTAGAACAATTAGCCGCCCATCCAAAGGTTGTTGCTTTAGGTGAGATGGGATTAGACTACTACTGGGATAAGTCACCTAAAGACGTACAAAAGGAAGTTTTCCGGGAAGCAAATTAGGTTGGCAAAAAAAGTGAAACTACCTATTATTATCCATAATCGTGACGCCCATGAAGATATTGTCACAATTTTAAAAGAGGAAAATGCTGGAGAAGTCGGTGGGATTATGCATTGCTTTGGGAGTAGCTTAGAAATCGCTGAGCAATGTTTGGCAATGAATTTTTACATCTCTTTCGGCGGTCCAGTCACGTTTAAAAATGCAAAGCGTCCCAAAGAGGTTGCTAAACAAATTCCACTTGATCGTTTACTAATTGAAACGGACTGTCCGTATCTGGCACCACACCCATATAGAGGAAAGCGTAATGAGCCAAGTTATGTTAAAATAGTAGCAGAAACAATTGCAGAACTTAAAGAAATCACATACGAAGAAATTGTCCAAGCCACAAGTGATAACGCCAAGAAACTTTTTGCTATAAAGTGACAGCAGTTTTTGTCATTTTATATATAGGCTTGTCTAATGGAAACTTTCTTCTAGTAAGTTCTACAACCGAAAAAATATGCATATGCTAGTCTTGTCGAACAGTTTTTCTTTCTTTTTAGACTGTTTTTTAGGATAATTCTACGTAAGACTTTCTGGAAGGGGGAATTATTTTACATTGACAAGACTAGCATAACTCTATATAATTCGGTCCTTAGAAGGGGGAGTTTAAAACTATGATACCAAACATGAAAAAACTTTTTTCCGAGGGCTTGACTGGAAAAAGGTTAATCATGTCCATCATTAGTATGATATTACTAGTAGGTGTCGTTAGTACTGCAGCTTATGAGCTAACGAAAACATCTGTAACTCTAGTAGTAAATGGGGAAGAAACAAACCTCAAAACTCATGCCAAAACTGTAGATGCACTAATGTTGGAGAATGATATTTTAGTAGGAAAGCACGACTTTATTGAACCGTCATTAGATAGTCAGTTAACAAATGATGTCAATGTTGTCTGGATTCCTGCGAAGCTAGTCTATTTAACAAATAATGGTGAAAAGCTACCAGTGTGGACCACATCTCATACGATACAAGAATTAGTTGCGGAATTAAATTTAGAAGTTGGCGATCATGATGTGATCCAGCCAAGCCTAGAAACAGCTCTTGTTGAAGATATGCAAATTACTTATGAGTCCGCCTTTGCCGTAACTCTCCGTAGTGATGGTGAAGAAAAAGAAGTGTGGACGATTTCGACAACTGTCGCTGACTTTTTACAGGCAGAAGACATTATTCTAGGAGAGCTTGATAGAGTAGAGCCATCACAAACAGAAATTGTTAAAGCTAATACAGAAATCAATATCATTAGAGTACAAAAGGTCACCGATGTTGTGGAAGAGGCAATTAACTTTGCAACTGTAACGAGAAATGATAATTCTCTTACACGAGGAACCGAAAAGGTAGTTCAATCGGGCCAAAATGGAAAAATTGCAAAGCACTATGAAGTAATTATTGAAAATGGCAAGGAAGTTTCAAGAGAATTATTGAAAACAGAAACAGTTGAAGCAAGTAAAGATCGTATAGTTGCATTAGGAACAAAGCAACCAGCGCCTCCACCTGCACCAGTGCAACAAGTTTCTCGTGGTGGTACACCAGGAGAATGGTTGACATTTTCGTCGACAGCCTATACAGCTAATTGTAATGGTTGTTCAGGGATAACGGCTACTGGGATAAATTTAAAAGCTAACCCAGGTGCTAAGGTCGTTGCCGTTGACCCTAATGTAATTCCGTTAGGATCAATTATTGAGATTAGATATAATGGTACAATCTTAGGTCAATATAGAGCAGCAGACACTGGCGGTGCTGTTGTGGGTCGTAAAATTGATATTTTTATGGCAGAACGAAGCGATGCCCTTCGCTGGGGTCGGAAAAACGTTCAAGTACGAGTGGTGAAATAACATCGTTGAAGGAGGGTGACGTAGTCATCCTCTTTTTTGTTCAAGAAAAGCTGCGGTTTCCATTATAAAACTGAGCTTTTCTTGTTTCACTATGTTAGACGCTATATACTATGAATTAGTTTCATTAAAGTTTTGAATTTTGAGTTAAGAGTTTTGAGTTGTTCTAGGTATCGCTTCGAAGCAATGTTGTAAAAATTAACTCAACACTCAAAACTCAACACTCAAAACTCTGGGAGGATTTATGAAGATAAAAGAAGTGATTGTTGTTGAGGGAAGGGATGACACGGTGGCTGTTCAAAATGCCGTAAATGCCGATACAATTGAAACAAGTGGGTCTGCTATAGGAAAGCATGTAATTGAGCAAATTAAGCTTGCCAAGGATCGTAGAGGCATCATAATACTTACCGATCCAGATTACCCTGGCGAGAGAATTAGAAAAATTATAAGTCAGCAAGTTCCTGGCTGTAAGCATGCATTTTTACCAAAAAAAGAAGCCATTTCGAAAAAAGGTGATGACCTTGGTGTCGAAAATGCTTCACCAGAAGCTATTCGCCTTGCTTTAAGCGAAGCTCAGCAGGAGGAAGAAGAGTGGGTTGAGCAAGTAAGCTTGGAAGAACTTCTTGCGTTAGGATTAATTGCTGGTAAGAAAGCAAGAAGACGCCGCGAGCGACTAGGTGACATCTTAAAAATTGGCTATACAAATGGGAAACAACTTTATAAACGATTAATTATGTTTAAAATAAGGGCAGAGGAATTTTCCGAAGCAGTTTGTACAGTTTTAAAGGAGGATGAGTATGAGTAAAGATATTGCAACACCTAACCGAACGAAAGAGATTTTAAAAAAGTATGGGTTTTCGTTTAAGAAAAGTTTGGGACAAAACTTTTTAATTGATACCAATGTATTAAATAACATCGTGGATTGCGCTGAGCTACTTCCGAATTCTGGTGCAATTGAAATTGGTCCTGGTATTGGCGCTCTAACAGAACAGTTGGCGAAACGGTGTGAAAGGGTTGTCGCTTTTGAAATTGATCAACGCTTATTGCCGATACTAAATGAAACTCTAGCTCCATATCCGCACGCAACAGTTATCCATTCAGATGTATTAGAAGCAGATATAAACAGTGTAATTAGTGAAAAATTTAAAGAAGGTCAAGATGTAATGGTCGTTGCTAATTTACCTTATTACGTGACAACACCAATCTTAATGAAACTCCTTGAGGAAAAGTTACCAATTAGAGGGATTGTTGTAATGATCCAAAAAGAAGTAGCAGATCGAATATCCGCCAAGCCGGGGACAAAGGAATATGGATCATTGTCAATTGCTGCACAATACTACGCTCAAGCAACAACGGAGTTAATTGTGCCAAAAACAGTCTTTGTACCACAACCTAATGTCGACTCAGCTGTATTAAAGCTTACGATAAGAAAAGAGCCAGCAGTGAAGGTGAACGACGAGCAATTTTTCTTTAGACTTATTAGAGCGAGCTTCGGTCAACGTAGGAAGACGATAATGAATAATTTAACACATAATTTATTTACAAAAGCTGATAAAGAAAAAGTGGAAGCAGCCTTGCTGAGCTGTAATATTGAGCCGACTCGTCGAGGCGAAACGTTAAGTATTGAAGAGTATGCTGTACTTTCAAATGCTCTTTCCTAAGTAGAATATATACAATCAGAGGGTGACGCAGTCACCCTCTTTTCTAGTTGTGAGGCGCAGAGTAGTTTTTTCCCTAGGCATAACCAAAATTTCTGTGAGCCATTATGCAGTGTTAAGAGGAGTGTCTAAAATAGGTCAGAACATTTGCATTCGGGCCTAACCGGGCGTTTCAGCTTTTCTATTTCTATTCACTGTTTGGGGTCTCCTTTCATAGGCTATAGGTGAGGAGGTGTGTTTTTTGAAATTGAAGGTAGGCGATTTTGTAACAAGAAAGTCATACGGTAATGATCTGCTATTTCGAATTTCTAATATAGATGATGAAAACCATGTAATAATCTTTGGTGAAGAAATGCGTCTTATTGCGGACGCACCCTTGATTGACTTGCAACTAGTTTCTGACACAGAGAAAAGTACTCGAGACATTGAAGAAACTAAAAAAGAAGCAAATTGCTATCGTTTATTTCGACAAGATCGAAGGCTTTTACGGAATAGAAATGAGTACGAGATGACAGGGGGCTATACAAGTAAGAGCTCCTATTTTGAATTACCTGGCCGAATCCTCCACATAGACGGTGATCCTGTATATTTAAAGAAATGTATCGATTTATATGAGAAGCTAGGTGTACCTATCTACGGGGTTCATATGGAGGAAAGGGAAATGCCTCTTCAAATAACATCCCTTCTTGAAATGGTTCGACCTGATATTCTAGTTGTCACTGGTCATGATGCTTATATGAGGAGTAAAGGTGAACAAAATGAAGTAAAAGCCTATCGTAACACTAGGTATTTTGCCGATGCAGTCAGAGAAGCCAGAAAATTTGAACCTCATTTTGATCATTTGGTCATTTTTGCAGGGGCATGTCAATCGTATTTCGAAACATTAATTAGAGCTGGAGCTAACTTTGCAAGTTCTCCAGATCGTATTAATATTCATGCTTTAGATCCAGTATATATTGCTGCAAAGGTAAGTTTAACACCGTTCATGGATAGTGTTAGTATTTGGGAGTTGTTACGAAATACCCTAACTGGTGAAAAAGGTTTAGGTGGTATTGAAACTAAAGGGCTGTTACGTAGAGGGATGCCAATTAAAAGCAATGAGGACATTATTTTGGATACGAGAAAGAAAGAGCGTTAACGCTCTTTCCTTTTTTACATAAGGCTGATTTCCTTTAAATTAGCTAGCAATATATATCAAGGTTTCAGGGGCATCTTTTCTAACATGCTTGGGTTTAAACGTACGAATAGGAACTATCTATATAATTAGTGTCTATAAAGCCACAAGGTTTCCGAAAAGGTCCTTACATAAAAATACTAATTTACAGCAATAATAACAAATGTGAGAAAAACGTCAAAAAAAGTTGAATAATTATTGTTGACAAATATTTTGTTTACTTGCTATAATTTAATTTTTGTTTGACATTATTGCTCAGGTGTGTTACACTTTATACAAGTGAGGTGGTTTCAATAATGGGAAAAACGTTAGTTGATATTAAGCGCACGTTAGACGCAAATATTGGAAAGCGAATTACAATAAAAGCGAATGGCGGCCGTCGCAAGACGATTGAACGTTCTGGTTTTCTTGAAGAAACGTACCCGTCTGTATTTATTATTAAGCTGGATGAAGATCAAAATGCCTTCGAAAGAGTGTCATATAGTTATGCAGACGTTTTAACAGAAACGGTGCAATTAACGGTATGTGAGGATGAAAGTCCTGTTGCTGTAGAGGTTGAATAGTCGTTTTTGAAAAAAAGAGGTGTACTCATTTTGGGTCTGACTTCTCCCTAGAAAAGTATTCGATGCTATGTACAAGCTAGCAAAATGCTTTTAAAGGGAGGTGCCTGACCCGCACTTATGAGTACAACTCTTTTTTTGTATATAAAAATTGAGGATGGATTGAAAATAAATAACCTCATAACGGACATTCGAAAGGGAAACAATAGTCATGTCGTAACGATGTCACTTTAAAAGGGGTTGTTTCTATTGGCCAGAAGACGAGGGATTATGTCTGAAAAATTTAAAGTTGAACTTGCAAAAGAACTTGGGTTTTACGATACTGTCCAAAAAGAGGGTTGGGGCGGAATTCGTTCTCGTGACGCCGGGAATATGGTGAAGCGTGCAGTTGAACTTGCTGAACAGCATCTAGCTGCCAACGCGAAAAAATAAACGAAGGTTCTAGTTACGACAGGCTGACTCATTTAGGAGAAACACTCTTAGATGAGTTGGCTTTTTTAGTGTAAAGTTTACAGTTTAGAGTCTAAAGTTGTGATAGCTATTCAGAAGAAGTATATTAACCAAAGGAATTGATATCAGGCACTCACAACAACACTTGATTTTAAACTTCACACTCTAAACCAATTAAGGGTTAGACTTTATATGACTAGGTTATGCTTATAAATAATATCCTGTGGAAAGACTTGAAGATTTTGTCACAAAATAGGTGGTTTACAAGGACAACAAGTGATAAAATAGCGTAAGCATAAGGAACATAGAAGGTGATTAAGAATGAAAATAACGATAAAGGCACCAGCAAAAATTAATTTATCTCTTGATGTCCTGCATAAAAGAGAAGATGGATTTCATGAGGTAGAGATGATCATGACAACTGTTGATTTAGCTGACCGTATTGAATTAACGTTGTTGGAAGAAGATCGTATTATGATTGATGTTTCAGAAGGGTTTGTGCCGAGTGATAGTCGAAATTTGGCCTATCAGGCAGCTCAATTATTAAAGGACAAGTTCCAAGTTGTAAAAGGAGTTCGGATTTTTATTCAAAAAAATATCCCTGTTTCAGCAGGGCTTGCCGGGGGGAGCAGTGATGCTGCAGCTACTCTTAGGGGCCTAAATCAACTTTGGAGTTTAGGGTTAAGTTTAGATGAGCTTGCTGTATTAGGTGCACAAATTGGTTCGGATGTCTCATTTTGCGTTTATGGTGGGACAGCCCTCGCTACGGGGAGAGGAGAAAAAATTCAACACATCAGTGCCCCACCTCCTTGTTGGGTAATATTAGCAAAACCGCCAATCGGAGTTTCAACTGCAGAGGTTTATCGGAATTTAAAAATAACTGATCTCACACATCCAAATATTGAATCAATGGTTGCGGCAATTGAAGGTCATGATTATGAAGGGATTTGTCATCAGTTAGGAAATGTTCTTGAGTCAGTAACCTTTAATCTTTACCCTGAGGTTCAAAGAATAAAGGAACAGATGATTCGCTTTGGGGCTGATGGTGTATTAATGAGTGGTAGTGGACCAACAGTATTTGGTCTTGTCAAACATGAATCAAGAATGTCGCGGATTTATAATGGTTTAAGGGGATTTTGTAATGATGTGCACGCAGTTCGCATAATTGGAGAACGCTACTATTGATAAAATCCGTATGAAAATGTTATATTACTTTTAAATATTCGGATTTTGGAGGTAGTTATGAAAAAGTTTCGTCGCAGTGGCCGTTTAGTAGACTTGACCAATTACTTAATACATAATCCACATCAACTGATACCATTAAATTATTTTGCTGAACGGTATGATTCAGCTAAATCTTCTATTAGTGAAGATTTAGCGATAATAAAGGAAATGTTTGAAAGCCAAGAAACCGGACTATTATTAACTGTGGCTGGAGCAAGTGGTGGAGTTAAGTTTATACCAACTGCAAGCACTGAGGAAATTAAAGTATTTCTTACGGAATTGTGTTCGAAGTTAGAGGATCCTAATCGAGTATTACCTGGTGGCTACTTATACATGATGGATATTATTGGTAACCCGAAGTTGATGAATGAAATTGGTCGTTATTTTGCGACAATGTTCGCAAATAAAAATGTTGATGTTATTATGACGATGGCCACAAAAGGAATACCTTTAGCTTACGCAGTAGCTACCTACATGAACGTACCGGTTTGTATCGTTAGACACGAGCACCGAATTACTGAAGGTTCGCTTGTTAGTATCAATTATGTATCTGGTTCAACGAAACGAATCCAAACAATGTCCTTAGCCAAGAGAAGCCTAAAAGAAGGTTCAAATGTCGTCATCATTGATGATTTTATGAAGGCTGGCGGAACAATCAAAGGAATGATTAACTTAGTTGAGGAGTTCCAATCACATGTGGTTGGAATAGGTGTCTTAGTAGAGGCTAATCATGCAGAAGAAAGATTAGTCGATAAATATACTTCAATGACTCGGTTGTCAGAAGTAAATACAAAGGAAAAGATAGTGAAAGTCGAGTTAGGTAATTTCTTAGATACGTTAAAACAGATCAAGGAGGATTAATCATGAAAATTGTTCAAACAACAGAAGCTCCTGCAGCTATCGGTCCATACTCACAAGGAATTATTGTAAACAATATGCTTTATAGCTCAGGACAAATTCCACTGTTAGCAAATGGAGAGCTTATTTTGGGTGGCGTAAAAGAGCAAACAGCGCAGGTATTAAAAAATGTTGATGCGATCTTAAAGGAAGCTGGTGCTTCTCGTGAAACAGTTGTTAAAACGACGGTATTCATTAAAGATATGAATGATTTCCCGCTAATTAATGAAGTTTATGAAGGTTACTTCTCAACCCATAAACCAGCCAGGTCGACTGTTGAGGTAGCAAGACTACCAAAAGATGTTTTGGTTGAAATTGAAGTAATTGCATTAGTAAAATAAAGCGAAGAAAGACCGATTAACTCGGTCTTTCTTTTTATTCATTGTGACCATTTTGTGAACAATGTGTAAAAATTAGAAAATAATCGAAATTTTTACTGTTTTTTTGTTTGATAAAGAAGGAAAACAGAAAAACTTGTTGAATTAATAAGCAGGACTTATTCATATGTAAAAAAAGGTGGTGGCAGAAATGGAAGTAACAGACGTAAGACTACGCCGTGTAACAACGGAAGGCCGCATGCGTGCGATTGCATCCATTACGATTGATCATGAGTTTGTAGTTCATGATATTCGAGTTATTGATGGAAACAATGGTATGTTTGTTGCAATGCCTAGTAAGAGAACTCCAGATGGCGAATTTAGAGACATCGCTCACCCTATTTCCTCTCATACAAGAGAGAAAATTCAATCAGCAGTTTTAGCTGAATATGAAAAGGCTGGGGATCTAGAAGAAGTTGAATATGAAGAAGCAGGAGCTTCCTAAAAAAGAACAATACGAGCGGCCAAGGATATTTCCTTGGTCGTTCTTTTTTTACGATTTAAGAAAGTATAAACGTTTTTAGTGGTTAATGTCTAGCTCCAGCAAGGCTACGGCTTGAATTCACTGAATTCACTTCTTAACTGCCTTGCGACGAGTAATCGCAGTAACAAACGTAGTGGCGAGGAGTAGCTGTTAAGTCCCTCGAGGTCACAGATGTTCCTGTTCACTGAAACGCTGCCTCTGTGGTCACGTAGGTCCTGGAGGCAAAGCTGCATGAAGTAACTCTAGAAGTAACACATGTTGTGAACGAGGTCAGTAGCTTTTTTCGGACTCAAATGGGCGCCTGCGCTTTTATTAAGAAGATTCTGAAAAATCTTTCATATGAAACTAGATTAATTTCAAATATTAAAGTAAAATAATGTATTTTAAAGAAATGTGCTAGTTAGCTTGAAATGGTAACGTTTTTAAGATATATTCGTAATGGAAAAAAGAACGTGGGGGTTAGCTATGAACAATCGCTTTGTGGTAATTTTAGCTGCTGGTCAAGGGACTAGAATGAAGTCCCGTCTATATAAAGTCCTTCATTCTGTTTGTGGCAAACCAATGGTACAACATGTAGTTGATCAAGTGTCGCAAATTGGTGTAGAAGAAACTGTAGTTGTTGTAGGCCATGGTGCTGAATTGGTAAAAGAACAACTAGGTGATGGAATAACTTATGTTCTACAAGAAGAACAATTAGGTACGGGGCATGCAGTCATGCAAGCGGAAGCATTACTAAAGGATAAAGAAGGTGTTACGATTGTGCTTTGCGGTGATACACCTTTAATCACCAAGGAGACCATGGAATCTCTTATTTTGTTTCACGAAGAACAAAATGCGAAAGCTACCATTCTTACAGCAAAGACTGAGGATCCAACAGGTTATGGTAGAATAGTTCGTGATAGCCAAGGTGCAGTTCAGCGGATCGTCGAACACAAAGATGCAACTAGTGACGAACGAATGATCACAGAAATAAATACAGGAACGTATTGTTTTGATAATGCTGCTTTATTTGCAGCTCTAAAACATGTAGGTAATAATAATGTACAAGGAGAATATTACTTACCGGATGTTATTGAAATCCTCCAGGGCCAAGATGAGTTAATTGCTGCGTATCAAACAGCTAGTTTTGAGGAAACTTTGGGTGTGAATGATCGTGTAGCTTTAGCTAGTGCTGAGGCAATTATGAAAAATCGGATAAATGAAGCCCATATGAGAAATGGTGTCACAATCATTGATCCACAAAACACATATATTGGTGCGGAAGTAATCATAGGCATGGACACCATTATAAAACCAGGAACAATACTTACAGGAAAAACGGTCATTGGTCATGAGTGTGAAATAGGACCTAACACAGAAATTATTAATAGCTATGTCGGTAATCAAACCACGATTAAGCAATCAGTCGTTACAGACAGTGAAATTGGTAATGACGTAAATGTTGGTCCATTTGCTCATATTAGACCGAATTCGCAAATAAGTGATGAAGTTAAAATTGGTAATTTTGTCGAAGTGAAAAAATCGTCATTTGGCAAAGGGAGCAAAGCATCACACTTAAGTTACATTGGGGATGCTGAAGTTGGTAATGATGTAAATCTAGGTTGTGGATCAATTACTGTTAATTATGATGGTAAAAATAAATTTTTAACGAAGATTGAAGATGGTGCATTTGTTGGTTGTAATTCAAACTTAATCGCACCTGTAACAATCGGTAAGAACTCCTATATTGCAGCGGGATCTACTATTACAAATGATGTACCAGAAAACGCGTTAGCAATCGCTCGTGAAAGACAAACAATAAAAAATGAATATATTACTAAATTAAAAGAAAAATAACATCACACTTAAAAATATGGGGGTAAATCGGATAATGGTGAAATATGGTGATCCAAGTTTAAAGGTTTTAACACTTAATTCAAATAGAAGGCTCGCAGAGGAAATTGCTGAAAAAATTGGTATCGAGCTTTCAGTAAGTTCTGTTTCTAGGTTTAGTGATGGCGAGGTACAAATTAACATTGAAGAGAGTATTCGTGGTTGTGATACGTTCGTTATCCAATCTACTTCAGCTCCTGCTAACGAACATATCATGGAACTATTAATTATGATCGATGCCCTAAAGCGTGCATCGGCAAAAACAATAAATGTTGTATTACCTTATTACGGATATGCTCGTCAGGACCGTAAGGCAAGAGCTCGTGAGCCAATTACTGCGAAGCTAGTAGCTAACTTACTTGAAACTGCAGGTGCTACACGTGTAATTACATTAGATCTACATGCAACTCAAATTCAAGGTTTCTTTGATATTCCAGTTGACCAACTAGTTGGAGTCCCTTTAATTTCTGACTATTTTAAAGAGAAGAATATGGAAGACCTTGTCATTGTATCGCCAGACCATGGTGGTGTAGTAAGAGCTAGAAAAATGGCTGATCGCTTAAAAGCACCAATTGCCATTATTGATAAGCGCCGTCCGAAACCAAACGTAGCTGAAGTAATGAATATCGTTGGTAATGTTGAAGGTAAAACGTGTATCATTATTGATGATATTATTGATACGGCAGGAACGATTACTCTAGCTGCAAATGCATTAATTGAAAGCGGAGCAAAGGAAGTTTACGCTTGCTGTACCCATGCTGTTCTTTCAGGTCCGGCAATCGAAAGAATTGATAACTCAAAAATTAAAGAGTTAGTTATTACCAATTCAATTCCAGTAACAGAAGATAAAATAATTCCGAAGATTAAACCACTCTCAGTAGCACCACTAATTGCTAAGGCAATTATTCACGTTCATGAAGAAAGATCTGTAAGTCAACTTTTTGACTAAGGTAGAATAATCCATAATCACCTCAAATATCATTTTTTAACATTTGTTTGGTTAAAAACCCTCCCTAATGGGTAGACCATATAAAGAATGAAAAATATGAGGTGAAAAATATGAGTACGATGTTAAAAGCAACTAGTCGAGATGAATTAAAAGGAAGAAAAGTTCGAAAACAAGGAAAAGTTCCTGCTGTAGTTTATGGAAAAGACATACCAAGTACACCAATTGCCATTAATGAGCTTGAATTTTTAAAGACATTAAAGGAAGCAGGGAAAAACGGAATTATATCTTTATCTACTGAAGGCGACACTTATGAAGTAATCACACATGATATTCAAAAAGAGAAGCTAAGGGGAGACATCCTGCATATTGATTTTTATAAAGTTGATATGTCATCAAAAATGGACGCTAATGTACCAATCCACTTAGTTGGAGAGGCGATGGGTGTTACGGATGGCGGTGTAATTCAACAAACTCTTTATGAGGTTTCGGTTCGCTCCTTACCAGCTGATATTCCTGAGTCTATACAAATAGATATTAGTGATATGATGATTGGTGACTCTTTACAAGTTCGCGACTTGCCGAAGTCTGGAACCTATGAAATAAACAATGAACCAGAAGAAGGAATTATGTCAATTTTAGCACCGACTTTAGCTAATGAGCCAGATGAGCAACAAGAAAAAGAAGACAAAGAAGAAGTACAAGCTGAAAAGGAAAATACAGCCGAAGAAGAATAAATATGAAAAAGGTATAGCCGTTAGGGTTATGCCTTTTTTAAAGTTTTGAGTGCTGAGTTAGGAGTTATGAGTTTTAGGGAAATTCAAAGTGGCCTTTCTGAAATTATTTTTTATCTATTATTAAAGCATTTTCCCCTGTCTTTACGACTGTTTGACCACCTGATTTATTCAATTGACTCAAAATTTAAAACTCAAAACTCAAAACTAAAAGGGTTTTCACTGTTTTTTATCGAAATGGGTATATAGAGTAAAGTTTTACGTTTGATATATGAAAGTGAGGAAGCATCCGTGAAGTTATTTGTTGGACTTGGAAATCCCGGTAAGAAGTATGATGAGACAAGACATAATATCGGATTTCGAGTAATTGATGAATTAGCAAAGAGCTTAGATATACCTTTAAATCAAGAAAAATTTAAAGGCGTTTTTGGCTTCAATACGATTAATGGTGAAAAAGTGTTTTTGTTAAAACCACTTACCTATATGAACTTATCAGGGGAATCCGTTAGACCTTTAATGGATTTTTATAAATTAAGTATCGATGATGTTGTGGTCGTTTATGATGATCTAGATCTTCCACCGGGAAAAATTCGATTAAGACAGAAAGGTGGTCATGGTGGTCATAATGGCATAAAATCATTATTAGCGCACCTCGGTACTGAGAACTTTAAAAGAATTCGAGTAGGTGTCGGGAGGCCTGAAGCAGGCGTTGGTGTTGCAAACTATGTACTTGGTACGTTCCATCCTGATGAAAAGGAAGATGTTGAAGCGGCAGTATCTCACGCTGTAAAAGCATGTGAAAGCTGGCTTAGCCAGGACTTCTTAAATGTCATGAATAGTTATAATTAGATATAATCAAGATTGGATTAGTAACTCTACTTTTATATGCATAGACGATGCGATAGAAGTTCATACTATAATAAGATTTTTGAAAACTTTCTACCAGGCTTTTTAGAGGGGTATAAAGTTTTATTCTTAGGCTTTTTATAGGGAGGAACTTGTTATGGCAATCCACTACCGCTGTCGTCATTGTGGCACGAATGTCGGAAGTATAGAAGCTCAAAACCTAGATAGTCAAAAGTTAGGTTTTCACCAGTTAGATCAAAGTGAAAGAACAGAAATGATCCAATATGATGAGAGTGGCGATATGCAAGTCAGTACGATTTGTGAAGACTGTCAGGAAGCACTTGATAGAAACCCACAATTTCATGAAAATCATACGTTTATTCAGTAATTGATGTTTAGACACTAGATTTTCATGGTCATAATGTGTTTGTAAGCTCAGTTTTTAGCTTTGGTTTTATACCAAAGCATTTTTCCGCTTATTTGGAGATATAAGAGGGACCGAGGAAGCAATAATTAACTATAAAAATAAGAGTTTTTTGCTATTAACCCTATAATAATTAAGGATTAAAGCAGAGCCTTTCTAAAAGGGGGAATGAGAGCTTTGTTAGGTTTAAAACAAATGTTTTTAGAAGATGATGATGTGAGGGCAGTTTTAGACGGAATCGAAGCTCAATTAAGTGAGCAGATGGTTTCTGGTCTAACAGGTTCAGCGAGAACGTTATTACTAGCTTCTGTATATGAACAAACAAAACGACCACAAATCGTTGTGACAAATAATCTTTTTCAAGCGCAAAAATTATATGATGACCTAGTCAGTTTAGTGGGAGAAGATTTAGTTTATCTATATCCAGTGAACGAGCTTATTTCCTCAGAAATAGCAGTTGCAAGTCCAGAAATGCGTGGACAGCGTATTGAGGTATTAAATTTTTGGAGTCAGAAGAATACTGGTATCGTAATTACACCTGTTGCGGGGTTAAGAAGATTATTACCCCCAAAAGAGATTTGGAAACAATGTCAGCTTACATTTAAAGTTGGCAATGAGATAAATGTTGAAGAGAAATTAAGGAAGCTTGTACAGGCAGGGTTTCAAAGGTCAGAAATGGTTTCAGCCCCAGGACAATTTAGTTTACGGGGAGGAATTATTGATATTTATCCACTAACTGAAGAAATGCCTTTACGAATTGAATTATTTGACACAGAGGTAGATTCCATTCGTTTTTTTGATGTGGATACACAACGCTCTCAAAAACAATTAAAAGAAATAAAGATTGGACCAGCTCAAGAAGTAATTTTATATGATGAGCATTTTCAGCAAGGTGCCCATAGGTTAAAAGAGGGACTATCTAGTAGTTTAGTAAAGCTTAAAGACTCAAAAGCAAAAGAAGCTATGATCAACCAAATTTCCTATGAAGTTGAGATGCTTAATGGTAAAAACTCTTTTGAAGGTATGTATAAATATATCTCACTCTACTATGACAAAGCCACAACCTTAATTGACTACTTACCTAGTAATGGTGTCGTTTTTATCGACGAAATTAGTCGTGTTCAAGAAATGGGTGTGAGTTTAGATAAAGAAGAGGCAGAATGGCAAACAGCATTACTTGCACAAGGAGCAATTATTGCTGATTTAAAAATGTCTAAGCAATTAAACGAAATGGTAGAAGCTTCGAAGAAACCACTTGTTTATTTGTCTTTATTCCTAAGACATGTCCCGCATACGAGTCCAAAAAACATTGTTAACTTTAATTGTAAATCTATGCAAAACTTCCATGGTCAACTAAATTTACTTAAAAGTGAAGTAGATCGTTGGTCCAAATCACAAAATAAAATTGTCATTACTGCGGCAGACAAGGACCGTGCCAAACGTATTGAAGATATATTGGAAGATTATAAGATTGAGTCAACTGTTCTAAATAATTCATCAGAGCTTGTGAATGGCTGCCAGATTATTGTTGGCCAATTAACAGGTGGCTTTGAGATGCCGTTACAAAAATTAATTGTCATTACTGAAGAAGAAATTTTTACAAAGAAAACAAAAAGACCAAAGAGAAAACAAAAATTATCAAATGCAGAGCGTATCAAGAATTATTCAGAGCTTAAAATTGGCGACCTTGTTGTACATATCAATCATGGTATAGGAAAGTATTTAGGAATTCAGACATTAGAGATTAATGGAATTCACAAGGATTATATGCATATTACCTACGCTGGTAACGATAAATTATATGTTCCAGTTGAGCAAATTGACCAAGTGCAAAAATATGTGGGCCAAGAAGATAAAGAACCTAAGATTTATGCTCTAGGCGGAAGTGATTGGAAAAAGGTTAAAAAGAAAGTTCAGTCTTCGGTTGAAGATATTGCAGATGACTTAATTAAGTTATATGCCGAAAGAGAAGCGAGTATTGGATATGCCTTTTCTAAGGATAGTATCGAACAAAGAGAATTCGAGTCTTCATTTCATTATGATGAAACCGAAGATCAAATTCGTTGTATCGAGGAAATTAAAGAAGATATGGAAAAACAACGGCCGATGGATCGTCTCCTTTGCGGTGACGTTGGGTACGGTAAGACAGAAGTGGCGATACGTGCCGCCTTTAAGGCAATTATGGACGGAAAGCAGGTTGCATTCTTGGTTCCGACTACCATATTAGCTCAGCAGCACTATGAAACAATTCGTGAACGTTTTTCGGAACATCCAATTAATATTGGCTTACTAAGTCGCTTTAGAACGCGTAAAGAACAAAATGAGACGATTAAGGGCTTGAATTCTGGATCCATAGATATTGTCGTTGGTACACACCGACTTTTATCTAAGGATATCATTTATAAAGATCTAGGATTGTTAATTATTGATGAGGAACAACGCTTTGGTGTTACCCATAAAGAAAAAATTAAGCAACTAAAAGCTAATATTGACGTGTTAACATTAACTGCCACACCAATACCTCGAACATTACACATGTCAATGTTAGGAGTTCGTGATTTATCAGTAATAGAAACGCCACCTGAAAATCGCTTTCCTGTACAAACGTATGTTGTCGAATATAATGAAGCTCTAGTTCGAGAGGCTATTGAGAGAGAGCTTAGTAGAGGTGGGCAAGTATATTTTCTTTATAATCGAGTTGAAGACATTGCACAAATGGCTGATAAAATAGCAATGCTAGTACCAGACGCTAGAGTTTCCTTTGCTCACGGAAAAATGAATGAAACAGAGCTAGAATCAGTGATTATTGATTTTCTTGAAGCACAAAGTGATGTACTGGTAACAACGACAATCATTGAAACTGGTGTGGATATTCCAAATGTGAATACATTAATTGTCTATAATGCTGATAAAATGGGATTGTCACAGCTTTATCAATTGCGTGGAAGGGTTGGTCGTTCAAACCGTGTTGCGTATTCTTATTTTACTTATCAAAAAGATAAGGTTTTAACAGAGGTAGCTGAAAAGCGCCTGCAAGCGATAAAGGAATTTACCGAGCTTGGCTCTGGATTTAAAATAGCGATGCGTGATTTATCGATCCGTGGGGCTGGTAACCTATTAGGTGCTCAACAGCATGGCTTTATTGCCTCAGTTGGATTTGACTTATATTCGCAAATGTTAAAAGAGGCAATTGAGGCTCGAAAAGGCGATAACGCTGAAAAGATTGTGCAGCATGAAGTAGAAATTGACTTGAAGGTTGATGCATACATTCCAGAAACGTACATTAATGATTCAAAACAAAAATTGATATGTATAAACGCTTTAAAGCAATCGAATCCAAAGAAGATATTGAAGAACTACAAGGAGAAATGATTGACCGTTTTGGGGACTATCCTCAAGAAGTAACTTACTTATTTAAAATTTCAGCAATAAAACTATTAGCAAGACAAGAACGGGTTGAATCAATCATCGAGGACCCCCAGCAATGTTCTATTCTTTTGGCTGAAGAAGTAAGTCAACGGATTGATGGTATGAAACTATTTGAAATGATTAGTAAAATGGGTCGAGAACTTTCTGTAGGAACAGCAGGACAAAAGATTAAAATAAATATTAAAACAAAAAAATTGCCTCCGATTAAGTATTTAGAAGTTATTGAAGAAATTTTAACTAGACTTTGGACGGTAAAAAAAGACGTTGACCATTCCTAATAGCTAAAATTATGGGTACTGATGCCTATATTTGAATAATGTTCGCTAAAAAAGAAAAACTAAACTCACCATCATAAATATGGTAAATTCCAATTCTTCGTTGAGAAAATCTAAGTTGAGCAATTAATTGCAGAATTGGTGAATAGTTCTTTTCTAAAGACGGATAATAAGACCAAGAATTAAGCATTAATTTCTTAGTTCTAAGCTAAAGAAATTGATACCTTAACAACTAGTAACTACAACAAAGAAAGAGAGGCATCATCACAAATGAAAGCTACAGGAATTGTACGTCGCATTGATGATTTAGGTCGAGTGGTAATACCAAAAGAAATCCGCCGAACGCTTCGAATTCGTGAAGGCGATCCATTAGAAATTTTTGTCGACCGCGATGGAGAGGTCATTTTAAAGAAGTACTCTCCAATCTCAGAATTGGGTGACTTTGCAAAAGAATATGCAGAGGCCTTATACGAAAGTTTAAACCACATTGTTCTTATTGCTGATCGCGATACATATATAGCGGTAGCGGGTGGATCGAAAAAGGATTATGCAAATAAGGCAATTGGTGAAATAATCGAAAATGCAATGAATGAACGTCAGTCAATTATTCAGACAACACAAGGCGAATATAATATCGTTGGTGATTCAACCGAAGAGGTTGCGGCGTTTGTTATCGCTCCAATTGTTGCCAATGGTGACCCGATTGGTGCAGTTGTTATGATTTCTAAAAATGATCGCTCAATGGGTGACGTCGAACAAAAATTATCGGAAACAGCTGCTGGTTTCTTAGCAAGACAAATGGAACAATAATACAAGAAGGGCATTTTGCCCTTCTTTCTTTATAGTTTAAGAAAGTATAAAATTTCAACGTAATAACTGTCTAGCGCAAGCAGCCCAGCCCCTCGAGGTCAAATAACCTTCGAGAATAAAAGTGAAAGAGCACACTTTTTTCTCGAAGAACATTTGCTTGTCGCTGCTCCTGCGGTTACTCGTCGCAAAGCTCGAGAAGTATTTCGAGGAAGTTACTTGGCTAAGCAGGGCGCTTGCGCTTTTCTTATGTGTGGGTTCTTTTGTAACTTACGATTTGTTAAACGGGAAAGTACATCTGTTTATGCACCGAATTTGTTTTAAATAGCGACAATGTTTTCGAAAAGCGCCTTTATCTACCTCTAAGTTTTAGATTAGCTAATACTGCTTTTTCCTTTTCAAAATTTAAACCTGCTTTTCGCTCACTTTCTGCTAACTGTCTAGACTCATCCCAGGTAAATGTATCACGAATCGTCTCTTCAAGTGGTCTAAAGGTGAGTCCTGTTGACAATGCTTTGTTAATATTTACTCCTAACATTCCGCTCATACCTTTATTTTGCGGAATATATAGTGGAAGTTCTGTCCAGAATCCAACATCATTTCCCTCTAAAAATTCATCTTCTACCCAAATAAAATCTGTCTCGTTGTTCAGAGTTTTTTTACATGCATGCAAAAAATCTTCAAGCGTTAGGTGCTCTTTAGGACCAGTAACATTATAAGTGCCAACTGTTTTTGTCTCAATTGCAGAAACAATATAGGATGCTAAATCTCGAGCATCAATAAACTGTATTTGAGCATCTTTTAAACCTGGAGCCAAGACTTCACCACCTAATGCAACCCGCTTAGGCCAATAGGTAAAACGATCAGTTGGATCGTAGGGACCAACGATAAGTCCAGGTCGTACTATTAGTGCTCGATTTGGGAATATTTTAGAGACTTCTTTTTCACAAAGAACTTTTAATGGCCCGTAAGTTTCACCAGTGACCTCCTGGGTATTCGTATCTTTTAACACACTAAGATCATCAGTTTCAGTTATATTTTCTGCCGAAAAATCCTGATAAACACTTATTGTCGAAACAAAAACGTACAAGTCCGCGTGTGAAGAAAGGGCTCTCGCTGAGTGACTGACAACTCTTGGTACATAACCACAAGTGTCGATAACAGCATCCCAATGATCTTCCTTAAGCATCGAAAGATCACCTTCACGATCACCGACAATTTTTTTTATAGTAGGAAAAAAATCAACATTTGTTTTCCCTCTATTAAAGATAGTGACATCATGTCCTCTTTTAACTAATTCCTCAACAATATGAATACCAATAAACTTTGTTCCGCCAATAATTAAGACCTTCATATCGAAGCCTCCTTTTTCTTACAATATAGTTCGATATGAACTATAATATTCCTTGTCTAATCCGTTAGTAATTGATTATTGTTATCTCCACTTAAAAAACAACTTTGTTGATGTAAACATAGCTTTATGGATAATCCAAATTTCTGTACCTTCAAAGTTAGTAAAGATGTCAGCCTTGGTAATTAACAAGCCACAGACACTTTCCTGGCTAGGTTTAACTAAAGGTAAAAGCTTAGAGCAATTATAAAGAATATGTAGTCTATGTGATATAATGGCAGATAGTTTAGGTGTATTAGGAGGTAAAAGTTATTTTAAAAGGAAAAAAGCTTTGGCAAGGAGCAGTTTATTTGTCTCTTGCTGCTATCATTATAAAAATTCTGAGTGCTGTCTATCGAATTCCGTACCAAAACATTGCAGGTGACGTCGGTTTTTATGTATACCAACAAATATACCCGATATATGGTATTGCGATCATGTTATCGACCTATGGATTTCCAGTTATTATTTCTAAGCTTATTTCTGAAAAGGTAGATGATCGCCAGACAGTTTTAAAAAGTGCATTGTTTAGCTTAACCATTGTCAGTATAGTTGCTTTCAGCTTTTTTATTTCAATGCCACTTGGTTAGCGAATGTTATGGGAGATGAAAATCTAGTCATACCATTACGTACCGTAGCATTTATCTTTGTAATTATTCCGTTACTGTCAGTACTAAGGGGCTACTTTCAAGGTCAAGAAGAAATGCTGCCAACTGCTGTTTCTCAAGTCGCCGAACAATTGTCTCGTGTAGTTGCCATTTTGCTTTTCACTTACATTTTTATCATAAATGGATATGGACCTTATGCGGCTGGAACCGGAGCGGCTCTTGGTTCAATCATTGGTGGTTTTATTGGCTTTTTTGTGCTGTTTCTGTTTTATCGAAGGCAGCGAGGGACTGCAAAGCGGCATCATCGGTCCAAGCTCTCAATTGGAATGGTAAAAACAATTCTCTTTCAAGGGATTATGATATGTGTTAGTAGTCTCATCTTAATTATTTTTCAATTTGTAGACTCCTTGACCGTATTAAGAATTTTAGTTGAAAACGGAACTTTGATGGAAACGGCTAAAATTGCTAAAGGTGTCTTTGATCGTGGGCAGCCGTTAATTCAAATGGGAACGGTCATCACGACATCCTTTTCATTAGTTGTTGTTCCACTAGTCGCAAAAGTGAGGATGGAAGGTCGTCAGGATTTAATCCAAAAGTATAGCAGTCTTTCACTTCGAATTAGCCTTCTTATCGGTGGCGCAGCTTCAGTTGGTTTAGCGGTGATTATCGAACCAACGAATATCATGTTATTTAAAGACAGCGCTGATTCATTAGTTCTTGCGGTTATGGGATTGGCTATCTTTTTTACATCAATCTTTCTAACGACATCTGCGGTATTGCATGGGTTAAATAAGGTTCATGTCACTGTTTTTCATGTTTTTATTGGATTTCTTGTAAAATGGTTTCTTAATATCGCCCTAATACCTGGCAACGGCACACTAGGTGCAGCCACGGCAACTGTTTTTGCATGTGCGGTCTGTGCTAGCCTAAATGTGTATACATTGAGAAAACTAGAGGCATTGCCTAAATTTTCAACTAAGAGAGGATTTAAGGTTGTCTTTTCCTTAGTCGCATTGGCTGTTGGAACATTCATCTGGAAAACAGGTAGTGATTCTTTACTTCAAATTGATCTACATAATCGTCTAGCAAGCATGGTTATTGCCCTAACTAGTGTAGGAATAGGTACAATAATTTTTTTAAGTATGGTTTTAATAACCCGATTATTCTCTGAAGACGAATTAGAACAAATACCAAAACTAAGAAGGCTTGCAGTGTTTATGCAGTCTAAAAAAAGTAAATGAATAGAGTGTAGAGTTTAGAGTGAAAGTGTAGAGTTATTCTTAGAACCGCCTCAGAGCATAATGGGACTTCATTGAGTTACTTTTCAAAACTCTACACGCTAAACTATAAACTTCGCACTGGAAGAAGGGAGTTAGAAAATGGGTAAAATAGTTATTTTAGGTTTAGGGGCTGGAGATCTCGAGCAAATGCCTTTAGGTGTTTACAATAAATTGATGAAAAGTGAGCGTGTTTTTCTACGTACCAAAGAACATCCTGTAGTGGCTGAATTAGAGGAGCAAGGATTTACATATGATTCGTTTGATTACGTTTATGAGGAAAATGAACAATTTAGTGATGTTTATCAAAGTATCACCTCAGAACTCCTTGAAAAAGGTAAGGAAATGGATCTTGTTTACGCAGTACCAGGTCATCCTTTTGTTGCTGAAAGCACAGTGCAACTACTGTTACAACAAGCAAAAGATCATCATGTCGCTATCGAGATTCTAGGTGGCCAAAGCTTTTTGGATAATTTATTTCAAGCTGTAAAAATAGATCCAATAGAGGGTTGTCAAATCGTAGATGGAACTGCATTAAAGCGGGTTGAATTACAGGTAAGGCACCATCTAATCATCTGCCAAGTATATGATGCATTTATTGCTAGTGAAGTAAAACTCACGTTAATGGATCTATTACCCGATGATTATGAAGTTACCATCGTTACTGCAGCTGGAAGTAGTCAAGAACAGTTAACGACCGTTCCTTTGTATGAATTAGACCGGGTTACTACATTGAACAATTTGACAGCCGTTTATGTACCACCTGTAAAAGTTGAGCATATTCTTTACCGTGACTTTGGGAAGTTAAGAGAGGTCATTGCTGAACTAAGAGGACCTAATGGTTGTCCATGGGATATAAAACAAACCCATCAATCATTAAAAAAATATCTATTAGAGGAAGCTTATGAAGTACTTGATGCTATTGATGAAGAAGATGATGATCATTTAGCTGAAGAATTAGGAGATGTCCTATTACAGGTTATGCTCCATGCCCAAATTGGTGAGGATGAAGGTATGTTTACTGTTGATGATGTAATTGCAGCGGTAACCGAAAAAATGATTCGTAGACATCCACATGTTTTTGAAGCAGGAAATTTAAACAATGAGGCCGAAGTTATTCAGCAATGGGATGAAATTAAGCGCCAAGAAAAACAAGTAAGTGGGGAAGTTGAAGAATCAAGGTTAGCAGGAGTACCGAAAAGTATGCCAGCTCTTTACCGGGCTGCAAAGCTTCAAAAGAAAGCAGCAAAGGTTGGATTTGATTGGACTGAGGTTGCTCCTATTTGGATGAAGGTTCAAGAAGAAATCGCTGAATTTATGAATGAAGTGAAACAAAATAATACTGAACGAGCTCATAAGGAATTTGGCGATGTATTATTTGCATTTGTAAATTTAGCACGGTTTTACGAGATCGACCCTGAGTTAGCGCTACAATCGACGAACGAAAAATTTTATAACCGCTTCGGATATATTGAAAAGAAACTGCAAGAACGCCGGCTTACGTTTGAAGAAGTAGACTTAGCATATTTAGACGAAATTTGGGAGGAAGCGAAGAGAATGTAGAGTTTAGAGTTATGAGTGTTTGAGTGATGAGTTATTTGAAGGTAACTCGAAGATGATTTAAGTTAGCATGCATTAGTGAAAAAAATTAAACTCATGTAACCTCTGTGGAAGAACTTTTCACCAACTCAAAACTCAAAATTCAAAACTCAAAACTAAATAAAGGGAGGAATACACGTGAGGTTGGATAAATTTCTAAAGGTTTCGCGTTTAATTAAGCGCCGCACTTTAGCAAAGGAAGTATCAGATCAAGGTCGAATCACAATAAATGATCAAGTAGCAAAAGCAAGTTCAACTGTAAAAGTGGGCGACGAATTAAAAGTCCGCTTTGGCCAAAAAATAGTAACAGTTAGAATTGATGACATAAAAGAGACATCAAAAAAAGAAGAAGCTGCTAACATGTATACGATTGTTAGCGAGGAAGCTTTAAAGCAGGAAGAAGTTTAGAAGAAAAGGGAGCAATCAATTGCTCCCTTTTCGTTTTGAGTTAGGAGTGTTGAGTTATTGTTTGCAAAGCTTCGAAGCGCAACTCTCACTAATTCAAAACTCATAACTCTACACTCAAAACTATATAAAGGCTTGTTCTATTCTCTAGTACATTTACATAAATATAGCGTAAAAGAGGATAGAGGAGGAATTTTTGATGGAACAATACGAATATGGCACTCAAATGGGTAGAGATAGAAAGGTGAAAGAACATAATATTACGATGCGAGGCAGAAAGCATTTGGATATTACTGGTGTAAAGCAAGTGGAAAGCTTTGACAATGAAGAGTTTTTATTAGAAACGGAACTAGGATTTTTAGCCATAAGGGGACATAATCTCCATATGAAAAATTTGGATGTTGATCAAGGGATTGTTTCGATTGAAGGGAAAATCTATGACCTCGTTTATTTAGATCAGCAACAAGGCGATAAATCTAAAGGCTTCTTTGGGAAGTTATTCAAGTGAGCCTAACCGTTCAGTTACAAACCATGCTAGCAATGGTGGCTATGGGTGGGTGGATAGGAATGGCTATTGACACCTATAGCAGACTAATTCGAGGTCGTAGTTGGAATAAGTGGATTACAGTAATTAATGATGGTTTATTCTGGATTCTCCAAGGGCTTTTGGTATTTTATGTGCTTTTGCAGATTAATGAAGGCGAAATGAGATTTTATATATTAGTTGCATTATTATGTGGTTATTCTTGTTATCGAGCTTTATTATTTCGAATTTACCTTAAGATGTTAGAAGCTGTTATCCAAGGTGTTATAAGAACGTATAGGTTTTTAAAAGCAGCATTATTTATGCTTGTCATAAATCCTATCAAAGAGTTGTTGAAGTTTTTATATAAGCTGTGTATGATGATAGTAAGCTTTTCAATAACAGTTATATTTTTCCTTTTAAAAATCATCTATACTCCTTTTGTTTGGATTGGTAGATTAATTTGGCGTTTGGTGCCGAAAGAAAAATTAAAGAAATTTTATAATAAACTAGGATTTTACAAAAAAGTGAAGAACTATATAAAGCGATGGTTTACAAAAAAAGGGTCTTAAAAGGGTGAGGAGCATGAACAACGGACAACAAAGAAAAGTACGAGAATTAAACTCTCGCTACATAGAACAGCATGAAACGCAAATGGAACAAAAATCAAAGGTAGAAAGGGTCTTTTTAGACGCTTGACTGCTCTTAGTATATTTGTTGTATTTGCTTTGGTCATAACAATTTTTACCCTCCATTCGCAAAATAGTGTCCTTGAACAGAAGCTAGAAAAGAAGCAGCTGCTTGAAAAGGAGATGGCCAAGCTAGAGTTAATGGAAAGAGATTTATACGATGAGATTGCGAATCTAAACAACCTAGAATATATCTCTGAAATTGCTAGAAGAGATTACTTCTTATCTAAGCCGGGCGAGATCATCTTCAAAGTAACACCAACTTCTTCAGATTGACACTTGTTTTTGCTTCATGTATAATTAAAAGGTACAATAATTATGTTTTTAAGGAGGAGCATTTTTTTCATGTCAATCGAAGTAGGCAGCAAGTTACAAGGGAAGGTAACAGGAATCACCCATTTTGGAGCATTTATTGAGCTGCCAGGTGGTACTACTGGTCTTGTTCACATTAGTGAGGTAGCAGATAATTATGTTAAAGACATCAACGAGTTTTTAAAAGTTGGTGACGAAGTTGAGGTTAAAGTAATCGCGGTAGAAAAGGATGGCAAAATTGGTCTTTCAATTAGAAAGGCAAAAGAACGTCCACCAGAAGAACAACCAAGACCTCAAAAAAGACCGCCACGTGATCGTGATCAAGAAAGACCAGGAAATAAACAGTATGGTTCTCGTAATAGCGGTAATAGAAACAATAACCAAGCTCGCCCATCCCTTTCTTTGAGGATAAAATGAATCGCTTTTTAAAAGATAGTGAGGAAAGACTCACTTCAATTAAGCGAAACACGGAATCAAAACGTGGAGGTCGAGGTGCTAGACGAGGCTAACTTGCTGCAGTTGACAAGTTAATTGATTCTTATTTATATAAATAGCTATTTTCGCATCCTTTCATTTTGAAAGGATGCTTTTATTTTTTAAAAGATAAGAATGTATAAAATTTCAACGTAATAACTGTCTAGCTCCAAGACACATCAATGAAGTTACTTCATTGCAGGTTTTGCGACGAGTAAACGTAGTGACGCAGGAGCACCGCCCAGCCCCTCGAGGTCAAATAACCTTCGAGAATAAAAGTGAAAGAGCACACTTTTTTTCTCGAAGAACATTTGCTTGTCACTGCTCCTGCGGTTACTCGTCGCAAAGCAGAGAAGTAACCCGAGGAAGTTCCTTGGCTCCCAGGGCGCTGGCGCTTTTCTTATTATTATAATGAATTTGATGAAATTCACTCAGAAAAAAATTATGAGAAAGATATTCTTTCAAATTTCTCCTTTATAGAGTTTTTTGATTGTATATTCGAGAGCGTTTTACATATTATGTTGTTAAAAAACTATCATTTAGTGGGATTTTGACTTGGTTACGAGAATCAAGTCGAACACTTTTTTGGACAGGCTCTGTTGTTTTGACAAAAATGAAAGTTTGATCTGCGTATAATAGAAACACGATAAATTAACGGGTGGTGGATATAGTGTTTCGAAAAGTACTTAAAGTGGTAGAACCAATGAGGGGACTGGTGGTGTCTGACCAATTGGAGTCGGACAACCTTAAGGAGAGTTTCACTGATCGAATGGGAAGTATTGCTTCACTTGTTTTTTATAAATGGGGGTTTCTAATATTTATTATTGGACTATTACTAGGTAGAGCAATGATCCTATCGGAGATGCTTCCTTTTATATTGCCTTTCTTCGCTACAATATTTCTAATGAAGCGCGAAAAGGCACCCATTGCAATGTTAGCATTGGTTGCTGGTTCTATGACTATCATTCCTATTAATGGGGTCTTTGCTTTTATTTCAATCATAAGCTTTCTAGTTTTATATCGTTTATTTAATACATTATATGAAAATAAGGTGAAAATATTACCTATTTTAGTTTTTACTTCAGTATTTACAACAAAAATTCTATTAACTTACATCTTTGAAGGAACGATTACTAATTATGTCTGGTTAGTAACAGGTGTTGAGGCAGGTTTGAGTTTTATTTTAACGATGATTTTCCTTCAGAGTGTTCCTATTGTAACTGAACGAAAGCGGAAACATTCTTTGAAAAATGAGGAAATCATTTGTTTAATTATTTTACTAGCGTCTATTATGACGGGAACGATTGGTTGGTTTGTTTACGGACTAGGTGCAGAAAATATGCTAGCACGCTATCTAGTGTTAATCTTTGCCTTTGTCGGTGGTGCTGCTATTGGTTCAACTGTGGGAGTTGTTACAGGATTAATTTTAAGTCTAGCAAGTGTTGCTAGTTTATATCAAATGAGTTTATTAGCTTTTTCAGGTCTCTTAGGAGGTCTTTTAAAGGAAGGGAATAAGGTAGGTGTTGGAGTAGGTTTGCTAGTAGGAACACTTCTTATTGGCCTTTATGGCGATGGAAATGGAGAAATTTCAGTTACTGTAATGGAGTCAGTCGTAGCCATCGTAGTTTTTATTGCCACGCCACGAAGCTTAATTATGAGACTTGCAAAATATATCCCTGGTACAGCTGAGTACTGGAAAGAGCAGCAACAATATTTACGTAAATTTAGAGATGTAACTGCAGGGAAAGTTGAACAATTCTCAACGTTATTCCAAACGTTATCAAATAGTTTCTCTAATGTGAATTTACCTGCTGAAGTTGAAGATCCAGAGCGCGAAGTAGATTACTTTTTAAGTAATGTCACAGAAAAAACTTGTCAAATGTGCCTTAGGAAGCAGCAGTGTTGGACTAAGAACTTCGATAAAACATATAACTACATGCAAGATATTATGGTAAGTTGCGAAGAAGATGAAAATATTAACAAACGATTAAAGTCTGATTGGTCGAGATATTGTTTAAAAGCTGAGAAAGTCATTCATGTTATTCAACATGAACTAAATCAATATAAAGCTGGAAAAAAGTTAAAACGACAACTACTAGAAAGTAGGCGTCTTGTTGCTGATCAGCTTTTAGGAGTTTCGAAAGTCATGGGTGACTTTGCTAAAGAAATTCAAAAAGAGCGCGAAAATCTTCAAATGCAAGAAGAGCAAATCTTAGACGCACTTCGTGATGCCGGTGTCGATATTGGTCACGTTGAGATTTTCCAACTTGATGAAGGAAATGTAGATATTGAACTTAGTGTTCCGACAAATCAGCATGGCGAGTGTGAAAAGTTAATCGCACCAATGTTATCACATATTTTAGAGGAACAAATTGTCGTCAAAAAAGTTGAAACAAGCTATTACCCGAACGGCCATACAGTTGTCTCCTTCGGCTCTGCAAAGCAATTTGTGATTGAGACTGGAATTGCAACCGTAGCAAAAGGAGGAGCTTGGATCTCAGGAGATAGTTACTCAACAATGGAAATAGGCTCTGGTAAATATGCTGTTGCTATTAGTGATGGAATGGGCAATGGTGAAAGAGCGCATTTAGAAAGTAATGAGACTCTTCAGTTACTACAGAACATATTGCAATCAGGGATTGAGGAAACTGTTGCAATTAAATCAATAAATTCAGTACTGTCATTACGGTCTACCGATGAGATATTTTCAACATTAGATTTGGCAATGATTGATCTCCAAGATGCTTCAGCAAAGTTTTTAAAGATTGGCTCAACGCCTAGCTTTATTAAAAGAGGCGAGAAAGTATTTATGATCGAAGCTAGCAATTTGCCTATGGGTATCATCAATGAATTTGACGTTGATGTCGTTAGCGACCAGTTAAAGGCAGGAGATTTATTAATCATGATGAGTGATGGGATTTTTGACGGACCTAAACATGTGGAGAATAGTGAAGTCTGGATGAGACGTATCATAAAAGAGATAAAGGCAGAAGATCCACAGGCAGTTGCCGACATTATCATCGAACAAGTAATTCGTACAGGAGATAATCGCATTGAGGATGATATGACCGTTGTTGTTGCCGGGGTGAAAAGAAATCTCCCAAAATGGGCAACGATACCGATGTACCAAACAAGTGGACTTAAGAGGAAGAAAGCGCAATAACAGTTAAGAGTGTAGAGTGTTGAGTTATTTTAGTATTTCTTCGTAGCTTTTCTTTCAAGCCACTCAAAACTCAAAACTCAAAACTCAAAACATGGAACTAGTAAAGAATTCAAAATATACAAACTAAATTAGTCAGATAAAGTATATTCCCCTTCGAAAACGTGAATGATGGTAACATTCATATGAATTGGAGGGGAATTGTTGTTATGAGGAAAGGTACATTAAAACAAATTTTATTATTAACAGATGGTTGTTCGAACCAAGGTGAAGATCCTATTGCAATTGCAGCTTTGGCGAAAGAAGAGGGCATTACAGTAAATGTGATCGGTGTAGTAGATGATGATCGGATTAGTGATCAAGGTATCGAGGAGATTAAATCAATAGCGTTATCAGGTGGCGGGATTAGCCAAGTCGTATATACTCAACAACTTGCCAAAACGGTACAAATGGTAACAAGAAAGGCAATGACGCAAACAATTCACGGTGTTGTTAATAGAGAGTTAACTCAAATACTAGGCAAAGACCAAGATATAGAAGATTTACCGCCAGAGAAGCGTGGGCAAGTGATGGAGGTTGTCGATGAACTTGGCGAGACAATGGATCTTGAACTTTTAATATTAGTAGATACAAGTGCTAGCATGAAAAATAAACTAGCAATGGTGCAAGAGGCTCTAACAGATTTGTCGATTAGTTTAAATTCTCGATTAGGGTCTAATAAATTTTCATTATACTCATTTCCGGGGAAACGAAAAGAAGTTGATAAATTGTTAAGCTGGACACCGAAAATTGATTCCTTAACAGGTGTCTTTCATAAGTTAGCATCTGGAGGTATTACCCCAACAGGTCCAGCTCTTCAAGAGGCGATTTCGATGTTTCCACGAAAGAGTAGAAGGAGTCTGTTAGCTGATGAGCAATTTGAAGCAGAGTCAAGTATGTAATCTACCTCCTGAAACAAAAATTGTTGGTAAATGGCATAAGAGACCCTATAAAATAGTAAAAGAATTAGGGAACGGAGCGACGGGAACTGTGTATTTAGCTAACTCTCCAGAGGGCTTAGTAGCAGTTAAATGGGTTTAAATAGTATGGCCATTACCTCTGAGGTAAACGTCCTCAAGCATTTTTCAAAGGTTCAAGGACAAGTCCTTGGGCCTTCTTTGGTTGATGTTGATGATTGGGTGACACCTGAAGGGACAATTCCTTTTTATGCGATGGAATACCTCAAGGGAGAAGACTTATTCACGTTTACTTCAGGTAAAGGTAGTGAATGGGTTGGAATTTTTATGGTTCAGCTGTTAGGGGATCTGGATCGCCTTCATCAAGCCGGTTGGGTATTTGGAGACTTAAAGCCTGATAACTTAATCGTTGTGGGTCCACCACCACGCATTCGCTGGCTCGATGTAGGTGGAACTACATTACTAGGTAGATCAATTAAAGAATATACGGAGTTTTATGACCGAGGATATTGGGGCTTGGGTACTAGGGTAGCGGAACCTACCTATGATCTATTTGCGGTTGCGATGATTATTATAAACGTAGGGTACCAAAATCGATTTGAAAAAAACGGTGAGGGAATTAAACAACTAAAGGAAAGAATTCAGAGGAAGCCAATTCTTAAGCAATATGAAACAGTTTTACTTAATGCATTACAGGGTAAATATCCAAACGCCCAAGTAATGAAAAAAGATGTTATTGAAGCGATCAGTAAATCAAAACAAACTATGGTTAAGCCAATTAAAAAGCAAACTGTAGTCAAAAGTCATCATCCGAAACCCCAAAAAACAACAAAAGAAAAGTCATCAGGAATTTTGGAAACGTTTCTTTTTGCCTCTTTCCTTCTTTTAGCATATATCCTATACTTATTTGGACAAATGATGTGAAGTTTTGAGTGATGAGTTTTGAGTTTTGAGTGTTTTTAAGCGCTGTTTGGAAGCAGTACCAAAAAACTCTTAACTCAAAACTCTACACTCTCAACTGCACTTTAAGAAGGGAGGGCTAAAATGGGAAAGGCAGACCAAATGATGGACGTATGTTTACTTGCTGGTGAAATCATGCTTACTTATGGTGCGGAAACTTATCGTGTTGAAGAAACATTAGAAAGGATGGCAAAAGCAGCAGGGTTAAAAAATGTTCATAGTTTTGTGACAACTACGGGGATCTTTATCTCGTTTAAGGATGACGATAAAGGGGACACGATGCAAATGATTCGGATTGATGACAGATATTATGATTTAAATAAGGTCACGCTTGTAAACCAAGTTTCACGGGAGTTTGTCATCGGTACGATAACAGCTGAGGAAGCATACCGAAAGCTACGAAAGATTGTTTTGTCACCGATGAATTATCCAATTTGGCTTATCCATTTTGCTTCAGGTGTTGCAGGAGGTGCATTTTCGTACCTTTTTGGAGGTGGAGTGAAGGATACCATTCCTGCCTTTATTGCTGGTGTAACGGCTAGTGTATTATTAATTGAGGTTGAAAAATATTTAAGGGTGAAGTTTTTTGCTGAGTTTATTGCAGCATTTACGGGAGGGGCAGTTGCGATTGCGCTCGTTTATGTGGGTTTTGGAACAAATTTAAACCAAATTATCATCGGTACATTAATGCCTTTGGTACCAGGAGTACCGTTGACAAATGCAGTAAGGGATTTAATGAGTGGAGATCTAGTTGCAGGTGTTAGTCGTGGTGCAGAGGCGACGATTACTTCCTTATCAATTGCTACAGGAATTGCTCTGGCAATTTCGTTATTCTTATAAATAGGTGGTAAATTATGATTGTTGAACTAATTGTTTGTTTTTTTGCAACAGTGTCATTTGGAATTATTTTTAGTGTGCCAAGAAACTCTTTGCTCATTGGAGGAGCAATCGGGATGCTGGCATGGTCAATCTTTCGGATTTTGCCTGATTTCGGAGTTACTTCAATTTTTGCAACAAGTATTGCATCTATTACGGCAGCTACGCTCGCACAATTTTTATCGAGGAGATTTCGAATACCGGCAACGGCTTTTACCATACCGGGGATTATTCCATTAGTTCCAGGCAGTAAAGCGTATTATACCATGTTGGCTTTTGTCGATAGTGACTATATCGGTGGTCTCGAGCTTGGGATAGAAACAATGCTACAAGCAGGGGCGATAGCTGCAGGAATTGTCTTCGCTCTAGCGGTATTTTCATTCGGAAAGGGGATTGGTCACCGCTATGAGGCAGGTCGTTAATTCCTTCATTAAAAAGCATTCGCTTTTATTTAGAGGTGCCACGGTTATTGTTGGTGTTTCTGGTGGACCCGATTCTCTTGCACTTCTTCACTTTTTAAAGTCGGAGGAGAAGCGAATGAACCTAAGGATTATCGCTGCACACGTAGATCATATGTTCCGTGGTGACGAATCAGCAGCCGATTATGCTTTTGTAGAAGATTACTGTAATAAAGAGAGTATTGAGTTTGAAGGTGTTCATATAAATGTCAGGCAATATCAGGAACAGCATAAGCTGAGTTCTCAAGTAGCGGCAAGAGAATGTCGTTATGATTTTTTTTCATCAGTAATGAATAAACATGGTGCTCAGGTACTAGCTTTGGCTCACCATGGTGATGATCAAGTGGAAACAATGATTATGCGACAAATTAGGGGAGCTCAAGGGTTTGGATTAGCAGGAATACCTGTAAAACGCCCATTTAGTAGAGGGATGATCATTCGACCATTTCTTTGTTTATCAAAAGATGAAATTTACCACTACTGTGGGACAGAGGGACTTAATCCAAGAATTGATGAGAGTAACTTTACTTCTAAATACATGAGAAATCGAATTAGAAATGGAATATTACCGGTATTAAAAGTAGAAAATCCAGCAGTTCATGAAAGATTTCAGCAGCAAAGTGAACTTAGGTTCGAGGACGAGTTATTTCTAGAATCATTAGCTGAACAAGAGATATCAAAAGTGATCCTCTCTAAAAAACCTCAAAAAGTGGTGCTTTCGATTTCTACATTGAATGATATGGCTATCCCTTTACAAAGAAGAGGCTTTCAACTAATATTAAACTATCTTTACGAACAAAACATACCAGAAATTACCTCTATACATATTGAACAGTTTTTGACTCTTGTTAAGAATGCTCATCCTTCAGGCTCTCTATCCTTTCCAAACGGTTTAAGAATTTCAAAATCCTATGATTACTGTACCTTATCCTTTGATAATGAAACAAAAGTCTCAGGGTTTAGTTATCAATTATTGGTACCGGGGATTGTAACTGTTAAAAAGGGTAAGATAATTGGAGAAGTCACCGATTTTTTTCCTACTCTTAAATTAAATAAAAAAGTAATTATTTGTGATTTTGAAAAAATAAAGTTACCTTTAATGGTAAGAAACCGTAGACCTGGTGATAATATGTCACTACAAGGAATGAGTGGTACGAAAAAATTAAAATCGCTATTTATTGATGAGAAAATTCAGCGCGAAAATCGAGACGATTGGCCAATAGTTGTGAATGGTAATGGTGAAATTCTTTGGGTTCCAGGATTAAGGAGATCCAATTTTGCTCTTCCTACACTGGATACAAAGAAATTTTTGGTGTTATATTATGAAACAAGTCTACAGCTAGATCTACCTACATAAATATTTACAATTGCTTTTACCAAAAGAAGAATGATTACTAAATTAGCTATACATTATTCTAGGGGGTTATATTTAAGTCATGATGAGAGATGAGATTAAGGAAGTACTAATTTCTGAAGAAGAAATCCAAGCGAAAATTAAGGAACTAGGTGCGGCACTAACTGATGAATATCAAGATCGTTTTCCGCTTGCGGTAGGAGTCCTAAAAGGTGCAATGCCATTTATGAGTGATCTAATTAAAAGAATTGATTGCCATATTGAATTAGACTTTATGGACGTGTCTAGTTATGGTAATGAAATGGTTTCTTCTGGGGAAGTTAAAATTATTAAGGATTTAAACACTTCTGTAGAAGGAAGAGATGTCCTAATAATTGAGGACATTATCGATAGTGGTTTAACATTAAAATATTTAGTTGAACTGTTCCACTATAGAAAAGCAAAGTCTGTTAAGATTGTTACGTTATTGGATAAGCCTGAAGGTCGGAAAGTTGATCTAAAGCCAGATCTAGCTGGGTTTAAAGTCCGAAATGAATTTGTTGTTGGTTACGGTTTAGACTATATTGAACGCTACCGCAACTTACCTTATATCGGTATATTGAAGCCAGAGATCTATCAAGGTTAATTAATTGTGAATAAGAATACTTTTGTGATACTATAATTTAAGCTTTATTTGCCAGTGGGAGGAGGTAAAAGATGAATCGAATTTTTCGAAATACAGTCTTTTATTTATTAATCTTTTTAGTTATTGTTGGGATCGTTAGTTTCTTTAACGGGCCGCAAACAGATACAAAGGATATGAAGTACGGTGAATTTCAGGCACATTTAGAACGTGGTGAAGTTGGCCCAACAACAATACAGCCTGTTCGTGGTGTTTATGTCATTCGCGGAAGCCTGAAAACAATGGCTGAAGGTGAGTCATTTGTTGTAAATATTCCTGAATCTGATATAGCTCTTGTTGATCTCTTAGAATCAGCTAAAAGAGGCGGTATCGAGTTAGAGGTGTTACAAGCAGAACAAACGAGTGGTTGGGTAACATTCTTTACTTCAATCATTCCATTTGTGATTATCTTTATTTTATTCTTTTTCCTTTTAAGTCAAGCCCAAGGTGGCGGAAGTCGTGTAATGAACTTTGGGAAAAGTAAAGCAAAGCTTTATGATGATAAAAAGAAAGCCAAGTTTACTGATGTAGCCGGAGCAGATGAGGAAAAGGCAGAGTTAGTTGAAGTAGTCGAGTTCTTAAAGGATCCTCGTAAATTTGCGGCAATTGGCGCTCGTATACCAAAAGGGGTCCTACTTGTGGGTCCTCCAGGTACAGGTAAAACCTTACTTGCTAGGGCAGTTGCTGGTGAAGCGGGTACACCATTCTTCTCGATTAGTGGTTCAGACTTTGTGGAGATGTTTGTTGGGGTCGGTGCATCACGTGTACGTGACCTGTTTGAAAATGCTAAGAAAAATGCACCTTGTATCATCTTTATTGATGAAATTGATGCAGTTGGACGTCAACGTGGCGCAGGTTTAGGTGGCGGCCATGACGAACGTGAGCAAACATTGAACCAATTATTAGTTGAAATGGATGGCTTTGGTGCTAATGAAGGAATTATCATTATTGCCGCAACGAACCGTGCTGATATTTTAGATCCTGCATTACTTCGTCCAGGTCGATTTGACCGTCAGATTTTAGTGGGTCGTCCTGATGTTAAAGGACGTGAGGCAGTTCTTGAGGTCCACGCACGAAATAAGCCATTAGCTAGCGATGTTAATTTAAAAACAATTGCTACTCGTACACCAGGTTTTTCAGGAGCTGATTTGGAAAACTTATTAAACGAAGCTGCTTTAGTTGCTGCTCGTCGCAATAAGAAAAAAGTTGATATGAATGATATTGAAGAAGCGATTGACCGTGTCATTGCTGGGCCTGCTAAGAAAAGCAGAGTGATTTCTGAGAAGGAAAAGAATATTGTTGCATATCATGAAGCTGGTCATACAGTAGTGGGTGTGAAATTAGAAAGTGCTGACCTCGTTCACAAGGTAACAATTGTTCCTCGTGGCCAGGCTGGTGGTTATGCCGTGATGCTTCCTAAAGAGGATCGTTACTTCATGACGAAACCAGAGTTAATAGATAAAATTATTGGTTTATTAGGTGGTCGAGTTGCCGAGGAAATAATTTTCGGTGAAGTAAGTACAGGTGCTCATAACGATTTCCAAAGAGCAACAAGTATTGCTCGTAAGATGGTAACTGAATATGGGATGAGTGATAAATTAGGACCGATGCAGTTTGGTTCAGCTCAAGGTGGTAATGTTTTCCTTGGTCGAGATATTAATAATGAGCAAAATTATAGTGATGCAATTGCCTACGAGATTGATCAAGAAATGCAACGTATTATTAAAGAGAGCTATGAACGTTGTCGTACGATCTTAACTGAAAACAAAGATAAGCTTGAATTAATTGCGCAAACATTATTAGAAGTTGAGACTTTAGATGCTGAACAAATCAAAGCTTTAATGACAGAGGGTAAGCTTCCAGAAAACCACCACTCTAATAATAAAGCGGAGACAGTTGCTGAAGGTGATGTGAAAGTAAACATTAGTGCCAAGAAAGATACATCAGATAAGCAATCTGATGAAGATGCACTACTACCTTCAGAAGAAACACAATCTGAAGATAATAAAAAAGAATAATTGAAAAAGGTGTCTTTCTAGACACCTTTTTTTAATCTTGATAGTAGGAATTTTTGCGGATATTAATGTAATATATAAGGTAACCGCTATCCTTAATTTTTGTTATTCATTTTTAATGTATAACTAACTATAATTAAGAGGATAAAAATACAAAACCTAAGTAGGTGACATGATGATATTTGTTTTAGATGTTGGGAATACAAACATTGTGCTCGGTGTATATGATGGGGAAGTGCTGAAGTATCATTGGCGTATTGGTACTAATCGACAGAAAACTGAAGATGAGTACGGAATGATGGTGAAACAGCTTTTTGCTAATGAAGAGCTACAGTTTAGGGATATCGATGGAATTATTATCTCTTCAGTCGTTCCGCCAATTATGTATGCCTTAGAGCAAATGTGTAAAAAATATTTTTCAATTACGCCTATGGTTATCGGCCCGGGAATCAAAACAGGTTTAAATATAAAATATGATAATCCTAAAGAAGTAGGTGCCGATCGCATTGTAAATGCTGTAGCAGGGATAGATTTATATGGTGGTCCGCTAATTATTGTTGATTTTGGAACTGCAACTACATACTGTTATATCAATGAAGACAAACAATATATGGGTGGGGCAATTGCACCAGGGATAGGTATTTCGACCGAAGCCCTTTATAATCGAGCATCAAAGTTACCGAGAATTGAAATTGTTAAGCCGAAAAATATCATCGGTAAAAACACGGTTAGCGCGATGCAAGCAGGTATTTTATATGGATATGTTGGACAAGTTGAAGGTATTGTTACTCGCATGAAGGAACAAGCAAATGGAAACCCTAAGGTAATTGCAACAGGTGGTTTAGCACCATTAATAGCCAACGAATCAACACTTATTGACGTTGTTGAACCGTTCTTGACCCTTAAAGGGCTTCAGATGATTTATAACAAAAATATTGAGTAGTGTTAGAGGATGTTTCAAGCATGGCAGGCACCATCGTTCAAGATGGTCGTAAACTAGCTTGAATCAGCCTCTTCGTTTTTCGTAAACTAATAAAAATGATTTTAATGAAGGTGGGAAAGTAATGTCAGATTACTTAGTAAAAGCTATTGGATTTGAAGGCAAAGTACGTGCTTACGCTATAAAAACAACGAAAATGGTCGGTGAAGCCGTTAGACGTCATGAAACTTGGCCAACTGCATCAGCTGCACTTGGAAGAGCGATGACTGCATCAACCATGATGGGCGCGATGTTAAAGGGTAATGAGAAGTTGACCGTTAAAATTGAAGGGGGCGGACCGATAGGGGCGATTATTGTTGATAGTAATGCCAAAGGCGAAACAAGAGGTTATGTAGGAAATCCTAAGGTCCACTTTGATTTGAATGAACACGGTAAATTGGATGTTGCACGTGCAGTTGGTAGAGATGGATTATTGGCAGTGGTTAAGGATCTTGGTATGCGTGATCATTTTACTGGAAGCGTCCCACTAATATCTGGTGAGCTCGGAGAAGATTTTACGTATTATTTTGCATCCTCAGAACAAACGCCAGCTTCAGTTGGAGTTGGGGTACTTGTAAATCCAGATAACTCAATATTGGCATCCGGTGGTTTTATCATCCAATTAATGCCTGGCGCGGATGATGAGACAATTACATTTATTGAAAACAGACTTGCTACAATACCACCAGTATCTAAATTAATTGAAGCTGGAATGCCGCCTGAAGAACTTCTCTATGCTCTACTGGGGGACGACAATGTAAAAATTCTTGAAAAGATGGATGTTGTGTTTAAGTGTACATGTTCGAAAGAACGAATTTCACAGGCTTTAATAAGTCTAGGGAAGGCAGAGCTAACTGAAATGATTGAAAAAGATGGCGGTGCCGAAACTGAATGCCATTTCTGTAACGAAAAATATACGTTTACGAAGGTTGAACTAGAAGAACTTAGGGAAGAGTCTAAATAAGAGTTAAGAGTGTAGAGTTTAGAGTTTTGTGGGTGGATTTAAAATGACGCCTTTACAATATTAATTATTTAAGTTAACAAATATTGGTTGACAGTTTCTGAATCCTCTGATAAATTAATATTAATTAAACCAATCTATTTACTCGGTATTAAAACTAAGATTTTTTCGAGGAGGATATTATAATGAAAGTAGTAAACTCAATTACAGATTTGATTGGTCAAACCCCGCTTGTAAAATTAAATCGGCTTGTCTCAGAAGATCATGCAGATATTTATTTAAAGCTTGAATATATGAACCCGGGAAGTAGTGTTAAAGACCGTATTGCATTAGCGATGGTAGAAACTGCTGAAAAGAATGGAACGCTTAAAGAAGGAGCTACCATTATTGAGCCAACTAGCGGTAACACTGGAATAGGTTTAGCGATGGTCGCAGCTGCTAAAGGGTACCGTTCGATATTAGTAATGCCTGAGACAATGAGTTTAGAGCGCCGCAATTTACTTCGTGCTTATGGGGCTGAATTAGTATTAACCCCGGGGCCAGAAGGAATGGGGGGAGCTATCCGAAAAGCAACAGAACTAGCCAAAGAAAATGGCTATTTTATGCCTCAGCAATTTGAAAATGAAGCGAATCCTGAAGTCCACCGTTTAACGACGGGTAAAGAATTATTAGAGCAAGTTGGAGAACAGTTAGATGGCTTTGTCTCTGGAATTGGAACAGGTGGAACAATCACAGGTGCAGGTGGAGTCCTGAAGGAAAAATTCCCTAACTTACACATTGCAGCTGTTGAACCTACGGATTCCCCAGTCTTATCTGGAGGCAAACCAGGTCCACATAAAATTCAAGGAATTGGTGCTGGTTTCGTTCCTGATATTTTAAATACAGCCATTTATGATGAGGTAATTCAAATCTCTACTGAAGAGGCTTTTGAATATGCACGTCGTGCTGCAAAAGAAGAAGGAATATTAGGTGGGATATCTTCTGGAGCTGCAATAGCAGCTGCTTTAAAAGTGGCAAAGAAACTTGGTAAAGGTAAAAAAGTTGTCGCGATCATCCCGAGTAACGGCGAGAGATATTTGAGTACAGCTTTATATCAATTTGAAGACTAAATGTAGAACAGTCCCCTTGGGGCTGTTTTTTTGTTTAGGTTAGCATTTTTAGTACTCAATGTTTAGATCATATGGATTTCTTATTTGTGGGAGATTAGATTTTTGTAGAAAGTAGCTCTCTGCCTTTTTATCTCCTGAAAAGGCGCGATTTATCGGGCTAATCAAGGTGCTTGGTCTCATCTTTTTGTAGAGCAATTTTTCCTGCTTTAAGTATCTATAACATTAGTGATAAAATAAAATGAGAAAAAGCAGAAACACTAATAATAAAAGTACTATAGTATATGGAGTGTGAACGTCATTTTGGGACAAACCGTAGCTAATCAAATCAATCAACGCTTTCCAATAGGTAAATCCATATGTGCAAAGAACTTTGATTGGTTTGCAAAATATAAAGAACTAGCTAAGTATAAAAAGCACCATATTGTTTTAGAAAGTGGTAGAGGTGGAAATTACACTATCATCGGTCTAGATCCTTGGGCGATATTATCAGGGAAGGATGAAGTATTAACTATCAAGGTAGGCAATGAAACAATCACGAAAATGGGTCCCTTGCTTCCATCAATGAAGGAGTGGATGAGTGTTTATCAAACCGAAACAGATGCTCTGTTACCTGAATTTCAGGGTGGTGCAATTGGTTTTATAAGTTATGACCTGATAAGACAGATTGAACGTTTGCCTAATCAAAGCCATGATGACCTAAATACGGAAGATCTGTACTTTTTATTGTTTGATGATGTCTTTGTATATGATCATAAAGAACAGCAATTTTGGTTTATTACACATTATCAAGAAGGTCAAAAGGCGATGGCTGAACAAAGACTTGAGGAACTAGAAGCACTTTGGTTAACTCCTGCTAGGGAACAACTCTGGGATTATAAATCTGAACTTGATATAGATGATCACTGGGAGGCTTCCTTAACGGAAGATGAGTTTAAACATGCTGTTGCCAAAATTCAAAATTACATCGCTGATGGAGATGTATTTCAGGTTAATCTTTCTGTTCGCCAAGCCAAAAGGCTTCAAACTGAACCGTTGCATATTTATGAAAAATTACGTGAAATAAATCCATCACCTTATATGTCTTATTTTCAGACACCTGAATTTCAATTTGTAAGCGGTTCTCCTGAATTGCTAGTAAAAAAACAGGGAGAGGACATAAGTACACGCCCGATTGCCGGTACAAGATCAAGAGGTAAAGATACTCATGAAGATGAACAATTAGCTCGAACGCTTATTGAAAACGAAAAAGAAAAAGCAGAGCATGTAATGTTAGTTGATTTAGAAAGAAACGACTTAGGACGAGTAAGTCGTTTTGGTACTGTAGAAGTTAACGAATTAATGGTCATTGAAAAGTACTCTCACGTGATGCATATTGTTTCAAATGTTCGCGGAAAGCTTGATCCTGCCTATGATCTTTATGACGTGATTGAAGCAACTTTCCCTGGAGGGACAATAACTGGTGCACCAAAGGTTCGAACGATGGAGATTATTGAAGAGCTTGAACCGGTACGGCGTGGTGTTTATACTGGCTCTATTGGGTGGATCGGGTATAATGGTAATATGGAATTAAACATTGCAATAAGAACGCTGGTTGCTAAGAATGGGTACGCTTATGTACAGGCTGGGGCAGGAATTGTAATTGATTCTAACCCAGAAGCTGAATATAAAGAATCACTAAAAAAAGCAATGGCGTTATGGAAGGCGAAAGAGCTGAGTGAAGCAGAGAAAAGTAAAGTGAAGAGCTGAGGAGGAGAACAGATGATTTTAATGATTGATAACTATGACTCGTTTACTTATAATCTTGTTCAATATTTAGGTGAAATGGGACAGGAATTAGTAGTGAGACGCAATGATAAAATTACAATTGAGGAAATTGAACAATTAAAGCCGAAATACTTGATGATTTCACCGGGACCTTGTAGTCCGAATGAGGCAGGAATCAGTATGGATGCTATTAAATATTTTGCTGGAAAAATCCCTATCTTTGGAGTTTGCCTAGGGCATCAATCGATTGCTCAGGTTTTCGGTGGCGATGTTGTCCGTGCTGAACGACTAATGCATGGGAAAACATCTGAAATGGTTCATGATAAGAAAACTATTTTTAAAGGAATGTCCTCTCCATTTACAGCGACAAGGTATCATTCCTTAATCGTAAAAAGAGAAACACTACCAAATTGCTTTGAAATATCCGCAGAGACCTCTGAAGGTGAAATCATGGCGATTCGTCACAAGGATCTTCCGATTGAAGGAGTGCAATTTCACCCAGAATCAATCATGACGGTCGATGGTAAAAAGCTATTAAAAAATTTCATTGAGCATTACTCTCGAGGTAACTAAATATGTATATATACTTGAATGGAGAATATGTCTTACAAGCTGAAGCAAAGATTTCTCCCTTTGACCACGGATTTTTATATGGCCTTGGCGTATTTGAAACATTTCGGATTTATGATGGTCATCCATTTTTATTGGATGACCATTTTCAGCGCTTAGCCAGGAGTTTAAGAGAGTTAAATATATCCTTGTCATTAACAAAAGCTGAACTTTTGGAAATCATAGAGAAATTATTGGAGAAAAATAAACTTCAGGATGCTTATATTAGATTCAATGTTTCTGCAGGTGAGGCACCAATTGGCCTCCAAACTGAACCTTATAAAGCCCCGAATGTTATTATTTTTATGAAACCGATTGGTCGATTAGATAAAATCAAAAAGGCTGCTATTCTAAATACAGTCAGAAATACACCAGAAGGAAGAGAGCGTTTAAAGTCACATCATTATCTAAATAATGTTTTAGGGAAACGTGAAGTTCCTGATCTGGATACGGAAGGGATTTTTCTAACTAGTGAGGGTTTTGTTGCTGAAGGGATTGTCTCGAATATTTTTTGGGTAAAAAAAGGGGAGGTCTATACTCCTTCCGTTAAAACAGGCATTTTAAACGGGATCACTCGTAGATTTATCCTTCAGCTTTTGAAAAAATATAATATTCCTTGTCATGAGGGGTGTTACGATGCTACTCAGTTAGCAGAAGCTGATGAAGTTTTTATCACGAACTCAATTCAAGAGGTAGTGGGAATTACAACGCTTGATGAACATCGATATCCTTCGGAAAGAAAAATGACTCAGTTTTTACAGCGTACCTACGAAGAATGTAAAAAACAACGCCTTTATGCAATTAAGGAATTAGAGGAAAGGATTTGATTTCATGTATACAGCGCCACTAATTAAATTTGGCAACCACGAGTTGGATTTATCAAAGAAAACGTTAGTTATGGGTATTCTAAATATAACTCCTGATTCATTTTCGGATGGTGGTAAATATAACGATATAGATTTAGCAGTTACAAGGGCTATCAAAATGGTTGAAGAAGGTGCTGATATCATTGATATCGGTGGTGAGTCAACGCGTCCTGGCGCTCTTAAGGTAAGTGAGGAAGAAGAAATTCGCCGTGTTATTCCAATTATCCAGGCAGTTTCTAATGTAGTGGATATTCCCATCTCGATTGATACGTATAAATACGAGGTAGCTAAACACGCCATTGAAGCAGGTGCAACGATTATTAATGATGTTTGGGGAGCGAAGGCTGAGCCTAAAATTGCTGAACTATCTGCTAGTCATAAACTACCAATCGTTATCACACATAATCGTGAAAATACAAACTATACAAACTTAATTGACGATGTCATAGCTGATTTAAAAGAAAGCATTACCATTTGCGAACAAGCGGGTGTTGAACATGAGAATATTATTTTGGATCCCGGAATTGGATTCGCAAAAACATTTGATCAAAATATTGAAGTAATGCAAAATCTAGATAAATTAGCGGAACTAGGATATCCAATTTTATTGGGTACTTCAAGAAAATCAATGATTGGAATGGCTTTGAATTTGCCAGCTAACGAACGTTTAGAAGGTACTCAAGCCACTGTATGTTATGGCATGATGAAGGGATGTCAGATTATGCGAGTACACGACGTCTTGGAAATTTCTCGAACTGTTCATATGATGGATGTATTAATGGGGAGAAGGTGAGTGAAAGTGGATAAGATTTTCTTACAGCAGTTAGAGTTTTATGGTTATCATGGAGTATTTCCTGAAGAAACGAAATTGGGACAACGTTTTATTGTTGACTTGATTTTAGAAACAAACTTAAGAGATGCGGGAAAAAGCGATGACCTAACAAAAACGATTAATTATGGTGATGTATTTAATACAGTGAAGGAAATTGTTGAAGGACCTCCCTATAAGCTCGTCGAGGCGGTTGCCGAAAAAATAGCTGAAGCTGTATTAAATGAATTTGCATTAGTTAATACTTGTACAATAAAAATGATTAAACCAAATCCACCTATTGCAGGACATTACCATTCGGTTGCCGTTGAAATTGTGAGAACTAAAAATGACTATGAGTAATATTGTTTATCTATCGCTAGGCTCTAATATGGGAGATCGGTACCAATTTTTGAAATTTGGTTTAAACAGTTTAAAAGAAGATGTAAATATATCCATAAAAAAGTGCTCATCTATCTATGAGACTTCACCAGTTGGATTTATAGAACAGGCTGACTTTTTAAATATGGTTATTGGGATTGAGACATCTTATACCCCTCTAGAGCTTCTTAAATGTACTCAAGCAATACAAGAAAAATCCGGCAGAAAGTTTAAAGTTCGCTGGGGACCTAGAACATTAGACCTTGACATTTTGTTATATAATCAAGAGAATATTGAGATGGACGGATTAACTATCCCACATCCACGGATGTATGAACGCGGTTTTGTGATACTCCCATTAATGGAAATCGCTCCTGATCTGTATTTTGAAGCAGTTAAACAATCAATTGCGCAGATAAATCAAGAATTATTAGATAAAGAAGGTGTTCGGTTATGGAAGAATCGATTTGGGGAAGAAGAATTAGAGCATTTCGAAAACTAAAAGGGTATACTCAAGAACAACTTGCAACAAAGTTAGGAGTATCGGTATCTGTATTAGGAGAAATCGAAAGAGGAAATCGTATCCCCTCTGAAGAGCTGATTAACCAAATATCTTTAGTATTGAATGTTGCTAAAGAAGATTTAAATTCTATAAATTAATTTTTAGATAGGAGGTGGCATCCATGTTAAAGATAGGTGATATTGCCATGAAAAATCCAGTTGTATTAGCTCCAATGGCTGGTGTTTGTAATCCGGCATTTCGTTTAATTGCCAAAGAGTTTGGCGCAGGGCTAGTATGTGCAGAAATGGTTAGCGATAAAGCTATTTTATATAAAAATGAAAAATCGTTACAAATGCTCTATGTCGATGAACAAGAAAAGCCATTAAGCTTACAAATTTTTGGTGGTGATAAAAAGACATTAGTGGAAGCTGCCAAAGTAGTCGATAAACAAACAAATGCAGATATTATTGATATAAATATGGGTTGTCCAGTACCGAAAATTACAAAGTGTGATGCAGGTGCTAAGTGGTTACTTGATCCAAATAAAATCTATGAAATGGTTGCAGCGGTTGTAGATGTGGTAGAAAAGCCAGTGACTGTTAAAATGCGAATTGGTTGGGATGAACAGCATATCTATGCTGTTGAAAATGCCAAGGCTGTTGAAAGAGCCGGTGGTAAAGCTGTTGCAGTTCATGGGAGAACCAGAGTGCAAATGTATGAGGGTACAGCTGACTGGGATATCATTCGCCAAGTAAAAGAAGCTGTAAACATACCGGTTATCGGAAATGGGGATGTAAAAACTCCGCAAGACGCTAAACGTCTATTAAAGACAACCGGTGCTGATGGAGTGATGATTGGTAGAGCTGCGTTAGGAAATCCATGGATGCTGTATCGTACGGTTCAGTATTTACAAACTGGCGAATTGGCTCCAGATCCAACACCAAGAGAAAAGGTTGATGTTTGTATGCTCCATTTAGATCGCTTAATTGCTCTAAAAGGTGAACGAGTAGCCGTCCGAGAAATGAGAAAACATGTTGCCTGGTATGTAAAAGGTATGAAGGGTGCTTCAAAAATTAAGGATCAAATTAATCAATTTGAGTCACGCAATGAAATTAAAGAAGTTCTCTATACCTATATTGAGGAAATAGAAGCAAGAGAAGCGGTAGTTCAGTAATTTGACAATCTACCTTATGTAACCTATAATACCTCTGTAATTAGTAACTGCCAGCAAGACGCTGGCAGTTTTCTATTATACATTTATCGGGAAATGGACATACAAGATAATAACTTTATATAAAAATACATAACTTCATTAAATAAATCGTTAGGAGATGAGAGTAGTGACAAATGAATTAGAATTAAATGATCAGTTGCTCGTGCGGAGAGAAAAACTCAAGAACTTACTTAATGAAGGACTAGATCCTTTTGGGAAAAGATTTGAACGTTCACACACAGCAGAGACGATGGATACAGAGTTTGGCGATTTAACAAAAGAAGAATTAGAAGCAAAAGAGCTTCAAGTGACGATTGCTGGACGTATTATGACGAAAAGAGGAAAAGGGAAAGCTGGTTTTGCCCATTTACAAGACCTTACAGGCCAAGTTCAAATCTATGTCCGTCTTGACGCAGTTGGTGAAGAGCAATACTCTATCTTTGACTCAATCGACATTGGGGACATTGTTGGTGTGACTGGTACGGCATTCAAGACAAAGGTAGGAGAGCTTTCTGTAAAAGTGAAAGACTTTCAACTTCTAACAAAGTCATTACGCCCTTTGCCGGATAAGTTCCATGGACTAAAGGATGTTGAACAAAGATATCGTCAACGTTATGTTGATTTAATTATGAATCCAGAAGTAAGGAAAACTTTTGTTACGAGAAGTAGAATTCTGAAGTCAATGAGAAACTATTTGGATTCGCACGGATACCTAGAAGTTGAAACACCAATGATGCACTCGATCGCTGGTGGAGCTTCTGCGAGACCTTTTATTACTCATCACAATGCTTTAGACATGGAATTATACATGCGTATAGCTATTGAACTTCATTTAAAACGTCTGATTGTTGGTGGTCTTGAAAAAGTTTATGAAATTGGACGAGTTTTCAGAAATGAAGGGGTTTCTACACGACATAACCCTGAGTTTACAATGATTGAACTTTACGAAGCTTACGCTGATTACAAAGATATCATGGCTCTAACAGAAAATTTAATTGCTCATATCGCAGAAGAAGTACTTGGTACAACCACTGTTCAGTATGGAGAGTACGAGGTTGACTTAAAGCCAGAATGGAAACGACTGCATATGGTAGATGCAATTAAAGAATATACAGGTGTTGATTTTTGGGAAGAAATGACCGATGAAGAAGCACGACTACTAGCAAAAGAACATAAAGTTCCAGTTAAAGAAACAATGACATATGGTCATGTGGTAAATGAATTCTTTGAACACTTTGTAGAGGAAAAATTAATACAGCCTACTTTTATCTATGGGCATCCAGTAGCTATCTCACCGTTAGCTAAGAAAAATCCAGAAGATGAAAGATTTACAGACCGTTTCGAATTATTCATTGTTGCTAGAGAGCATGCAAATGCATTTACGGAATTAAATGATCCAATTGATCAGCGTGAGCGTTTTGAGGCGCAGCTAGTAGAACGTGCTCAAGGTGATGACGAAGCTCATATGATGGATGATGATTTCGTAGAAGCTCTAGAATATGGAATGCCTCCTACAGGTGGGTTAGGAATCGGGATAGATCGTTTGGTTATGTTATTAACGAACGCACCTTCCATTAGAGATGTACTCTTATTCCCTCAAATGAAACATAAAGAATAATGATATGTGCCGCTCGTCTTAGCTAGAAGGCTGGGATGAACGGCATTTTTTTAATAAAAAAGATTGTTCTTAAGAGAAAAAGTGTTGACTCTGATTTCAAAAGTTGATATATTATTACTTGTCGCTTCGAGACAACGCCCGAAAGTTCTCATAAACAGGTGTTGACATTGTTGGGTGGCTATGTTATATTAATAAAGTCGCCGATGAGCGAACAAGTATCAAAAACATATCGTTCTTTGAAAACTGAACACACAGCCAAGCGAATTAAAGAGATAGTAAATATCTCGTCAATGCAACAAATTTTTTGAGCTATATCAAACACTTTTATGGAGAGTTTGATCCTGGCTCAGGACGAACGCTGGCGGCGTGCCTAATACATGCAAGTCGAGCGGAGATTTAAAAGCTTGCTTTTAAATCTTAGCGGCGGACGGGTGAGTAACACGTGGGCAACCTGCCCTGTAGACTGGGATAACTTCGGGAAACCGAAGCTAATACCGGATAATCTTTTGAGTCACATGGCTCGAAAGTAAAAGTTGGGTTTACCTAACACTACAGGATGGGCCCGCGGCGCATTAGCTAGTTGGTAAGGTAATGGCTTACCAAGGCGACGATGCGTAGCCGACCTGAGAGGGTGATCGGCCACACTGGGACTGAGACACGGCCCAGACTCCTACGGGAGGCAGCAGTAGGGAATCTTCCGCAATGGACGAAAGTCTGACGGAGCAACGCCGCGTGAACGATGAAGGCCTTCGGGTCGTAAAGTTCTGTTGTTAGGGAAGAACAAGTACCGTTCAAATAGGGCGGTACCTTGACGGTACCTAACCAGAAAGCCACGGCTAACTACGTGCCAGCAGCCGCGGTAATACGTAGGTGGCAAGCGTTGTCCGGAATTATTGGGCGTAAAGCGCGCGCAGGCGGTCTCTTAAGTCTGATGTGAAAGCCCACGGCTCAACCGTGGAGGGTCATTGGAAACTGGGAGACTTGAGTGCAGAAGAGGAGAGTGGAATTCCATGTGTAGCGGTGAAATGCGTAGATATATGGAGGAACACCAGTGGCGAAGGCGACTCTCTGGTCTGTAACTGACGCTGAGGCGCGAAAGCGTGGGGAGCAAACAGGATTAGATACCCTGGTAGTCCACGCCGTAAACGATGAGTGCTAGGTGTTAGGGGTTTCGATGCCCTTAGTGCCGAAGTTAACACATTAAGCACTCCGCCTGGGGAGTACGACCGCAAGGTTGAAACTCAAAGGAATTGACGGGGGCCCGCACAAGCAGTGGAGCATGTGGTTTAATTCGAAGCAACGCGAAGAACCTTACCAGGTCTTGACATCCTTTGACAACCCTAGAGATAGGGCTTTCCCCTTCGGGGGACAAAGTGACAGGTGGTGCATGGTTGTCGTCAGCTCGTGTCGTGAGATGTTGGGTTAAGTCCCGCAACGAGCGCAACCCTTGATCTTAGTTGCCAGCATTCAGTTGGGCACTCTAAGGTGACTGCCGGTGACAAACCGGAGGAAGGTGGGGATGACGTCAAATCATCATGCCCCTTATGACCTGGGCTACACACGTGCTACAATGGATGGTACAAAGGGCAGCAAAACCGCGAGGTTGAGCCAATCCCATAAAGCCATTCTCAGTTCGGATTGTAGGCTGCAACTCGCCTACATGAAGCCGGAATTGCTAGTAATCGCGGATCAGCATGCCGCGGTGAATACGTTCCCGGGCCTTGTACACACCGCCCGTCACACCACGAGAGTTTGTAACACCCGAAGTCGGTGGGGTAACCTTTATGGAGCCAGCCGCCTAAGGTGGGACAGATGATTGGGGTGAAGTCGTAACAAGGTAGCCGTATCGGAAGGTGCGGCTGGATCACCTCCTTTCTATGGAGTTAAAACTCTAGTCGATGCTTTTCTTTTAGAAAAGTACGCTGACGCTGTGTTTCAGTTTTGAGAGAATGATCTCTCATTATATTTAAGTTTTGGGCCTATAGCTCAGCTGGTTAGAGCGCACGCCTGATAAGCGTGAGGTCGGTGGTTCGAGTCCACTTAGGCCCACCATAACTTAATTAAATACATTCGGGGCCTTAGCTCAGCTGGGAGAGCGCCTGCCTTGCACGCAGGAGGTCAGCGGTTCGATCCCGCTAGGCTCCACCAATTACAATTATTGGTTATTGACATCATTCTTGAATGGTGTTATATTTATCGAGTCGCCTTTTTGGTGATTTTGAGAGAATGATCTCTCGATTTAATTATGAATTATGAATTGTGAAAGCTTCTCAGTGACGCTTTTAAGTAATTCAGCATTCGTAATTAATAATTATATTTGTTCCTTGAAAACTAGATAACAACTAACACATTTAAGTTTTACCGGAAAGTTTGTAAAAGCTTTTGAGTAAACTTGAGTAGTCAAGAATTCAATTCGACGTAAAATCCTTTTAACAGGTAATTTTTCGAAAGAAGCAAGAAGATCGAGGAGCCGATTGAGTCAATCACCGGAGTGTACATAAACCGTACATGAGGATGATTGAGGAATGAAGGCGACGAAGATATTCGCCGCTTATTGCGAAAAATTTAGGTTAAGTTAGAAAGGGCGCACGGTGGATGCCTTGGCACTAGGAGCCGAAGAAGGACGTGACGAACAACGATATGCCTCGGGGAGCTGTAAGTAAGCTTTGATCCGGGGATTTCCGAATGGGGGAACCCACCATCCGTAATGGGATGGTACCCATAGCTGAATACATAGGCTATGAGGAGGCAGACCTGGGGAACTGAAACATCTAAGTACCCAGAGGAAGAGAAAGAAATTATCGATTTCCTGAGTAGCGGCGAGCGAAACGGAAACAGCCCAAACCAAGGGGCTTGCCCCTTGGGGTTGTAGGACACTCTACACGGAGTTACAAAGAAACGAAGTAGACGAAGCGATCTGGAAAGGTCCGCGAAACAAGGTAACAGCCCTGTAATCGAAACTTCGTTTCCTCCAGAGTGTATCCTGAGTACGGCGGGACACGTGAAACCCCGTCGGAATCCGGGAGGACCATCTCCCAAGGCTAAATACTTCCTAGTGACCGATAGTGAACCAGTACCGTGAGGGAAAGGTGAAAAGCACCCCGGGAGGGGAGTGAAAGAGATCCTGAAACCGTGTGCCTACAAGTAGTTGGAGCCCATTTACGGGTGACAGCGTGCCTTTTGTAGAATGAACCGGCGAGTTACGATTACGTGCAAGGTTAAGCTGAAGAGGCGGAGCCGCAGCGAAAGCGAGTCTGAATAGGGCGAATGAGTACGTGGTCGTAGACCCGAAACCGTGTGATCTACCCATGTCCAGGGTGAAGTTCAGGTAACACTGAATGGAGGCCCGAACCCACGCACGTTGAAAAGTGCGGGGATGAGGTGTGGGTAGGGGTGAAATGCCAATCGAACTCGGAGATAGCTGGTTCTCCCCGAAATAGCTTTAGGGCTAGCCTCGAGGGAAGAGTATTGGAGGTAGAGCACTGATTGGACTAGGGGTCCCCACAGGATTACCGAATTCAGTCAAACTCCGAATGCCAAATACTTATCCTCGGGAGTCAGACTGCGAGTGCTAAGATCCGTAGTCAAGAGGGAAACAGCCCAGACCATCAGCTAAGGTCCCAAAGTATACGTTAAGTGGAGAAGGATGTGGAGTTGCCCAGACAACCAGGATGTTGGCTTAGAAGCAGCCACCATTTAAAGAGTGCGTAATAGCTCACTGGTCGAGTGACTCTGCGCCGAAAATGTACCGGGGCTAAACGTATCACCGAAGCTATGGATTGCGCACCTGGTGCGCAGTGGTAGGGGAGCGTTCTAAGTGCAGCGAAGTCAGACCGGAAGGACTGGTGGAGCGCTTAGAAGTGAGAATGCCGGTATGAGTAGCGAAAAGAGGGGTGAGAATCCCCTCCGTCGAAAGCCCAAGGTTTCCTGAGGAAGGCTCGTCCGCTCAGGGTAAGTCGGGACCTAAGCCGAGGCTGAAAAGCGTAGGCGATGGACAACAGGTTGAAATTCCTGTACCACCTCCTCACCGTTTGAGCAATGGGGGGACGCAGAAAGGTAGGGTAAGCGCACTGATGGATATGTGCGTCCAAGCAGTTAGGCTGAGAAGTAGGCAAATCCGCTTCTCGTGAAGGCTGAGCTGTGATGGCGAGCGAAATTTAAGTAGCGAAGTTCCTGATCCTACACTGCCAAGAAAAGCCTCTAGCGAGGTGAGAGGTGCCCGTACCGCAAACCGACACAGGTAGGCGAGAAGAGAATTCTAAGACGCTCGGGAGAACTCTCGTTAAGGAACTCGGCAAAATGACCCCGTAACTTCGGGAGAAGGGGTGCTCTGATAGGGTGTTAAAGCCCGAGAGAGCCGCAGTGAATAGATCCAAGCGACTGTTTAGCAAAAACACAGGTCTCTGCGAAGCCGCAAGGCGAAGTATAGGGGCTGACACCTGCCCGGTGCTGGAAGGTTAAGAGGAGGGGTTATCCGTAAGGAGAAGCTCTGAATTGAAGCCCCAGTAAACGGCGGCCGTAACTATAACGGTCCTAAGGTAGCGAAATTCCTTGTCGGGTAAGTTCCGACCCGCACGAATGGTGTAACGATTTGGATACTGTCTCAACGAGAGACCCGGTGAAATTATATTACCTGTGAAGATGCAGGTTACCCGCGACAGGACGGAAAGACCCCATGGAGCTTTACTGTAGCTTGATATTGGATTTTGGTACAATTTGTACAGGATAGGTAGGAGCCTGAGAACCCGGAGCGCCAGCTTCGGTGGAGGCGTCGGTGGGATACTACCCTGATTGTATTGAAATTCTAACCTAGGACCGTGATCCGGTTCGGGGACAGTGTCAGGTGGGCAGTTTGACTGGGGCGGTCGCCTCCTAAACAGTAACGGAGGCGCCCAAAGGTTCCCTCAGAATGGTTGGAAATCATTCGTAGAGTGCAAAGGCAAAAGGGAGCTTGACTGCGAGACCTACAAGTCGAGCAGGGACGAAAGTCGGGCTTAGTGATCCGGTGGTTCCGCATGGAAGGGCCATCGCTCAACGGATAAAAGCTACCCTGGGGATAACAGGCTTATCTCCCCCAAGAGTCCACATCGACGGGGAGGTTTGGCACCTCGATGTCGGCTCATCGCATCCTGGGGCTGAAGTAGGTCCCAAGGGTTGGGCTGTTCGCCCATTAAAGCGGTACGCGAGCTGGGTTCAGAACGTCGTGAGACAGTTCGGTCCCTATCCGTCGCGGGCGTAGGAAATTTGAGAGGAGCTGTCCTTAGTACGAGAGGACCGGGATGGACACACCGCTGGTGTACCAGTTGTTCCGCCAGGAGCATAGCTGGGTAGCTACGTGTGGAAGGGATAAGTGCTGAAAGCATCTAAGCATGAAGCCCCCCTCGAGATGAGATTTCCCTTGGAGTTAATCCAGTAAGACCCCTTAAAGATGATGAGGTTGATAGGTCTCGGGTGGAAGCACGGTGACGTGTGGAGCTGAGAGATACTAATCGGTCGAGGACTTATCCTATAAATAAGTTTAGAGTGATGAGTGTAGAGTTTTGAGTTGCGTGAGTAGCTCGAAGCAGTAAATACCAAATTCTAAATAAACGGATTGAATTTTACTCAAGCCTTAAATGTGTGTTATCTAGTTTTGAAGGAATGAACTTTCTTCAAATAATCTAGTAGCGATAGCGAAGAGGTCACACTCGTTCCCATGCCGAACACGACCGTTAAGCTCTTCAGCGCCGATGGTAGTTGGGGGTTTCCCCCTGTGAGAGTAGGACGTTGCTAGATAAAATCCGGAGGATTAGCTCAGCTGGGAGAGCACCTGCCTTACAAGCAGGGGGTCGGCGGTTCGAACCCGTCATCCTCCACCAAATTTTTTGCCTAAAAAAGTGGAACAAAATAACTTATCTTAATATGCCGGCCTAGCTCAATTGGTAGAGCAACTGACTTGTAATCAGTAGGTTGGGGGTTCAAGTCCTCTGGCCGGCACTCTAAGTTTCCTTTAAACAGGAGCCATTAGCTCAGTTGGTAGAGCATCTGACTTTTAATCAGAGGGTCGAAGGTTCGAATCCTTCATGGCTCACCATGTTATTTATAGTGTTAAATAACTCTTATATGCGGGTGTGGCGGAATTGGCAGACGCGCTAGACTTAGGATCTAGTGTCTTTGACGTGGGGGTTCGAGTCCCTTCACCCGCACCACAAATTTGCGGAAGTAGTTCAGTGGTAGAACACCACCTTGCCAAGGTGGGGGTCGCGAGTTCGAACCTCGTCTTCCGCTCCAATTTTATAGTCTGCTTTGCCGGGGTGGTGGAATTGGCAGACACACAGGACTTAAAATCCTGCGGTAGGTGACTATCGTGCCGGTTCAAGTCCGGCCCTCGGTACCAAATTAGCTTCCTGTAACGCTTCTTCGCAATTATGCGACGAGCAGCTTGCAACGCAGAAGCATAATTGAATATATAACTATACTAACTATAGTTATTTGCGCCCTTAGCTCAGCTGGATAGAGTGTTTGACTACGAATCAAAAGGTCGGGAGTTCGAATCTCTCAGGGCGCACCAAACCAACTACCTCGAATGAGCATCACTGCAGGTTTGCGACGAGCAAACGAAGTGGCTCAGGAGCATGTTTGGTTAGTGAAATTAATTTGTAATCTCGGGAAGTGGCTCAGCTTGGTAGAGCACCTGGTTTGGGACCAGGGGGTCGCAGGTTCAAATCCTGTCTTCCCGACCATTTATATGGGGCCTTAGCTCAGCTGGGAGAGCGCCTGCCTTGCACGCAGGAGGTCAGCGGTTCGATCCCGCTAGGCTCCACCAAAAATTATAAATAAATATTGACTTACTTATTTATAAGTGCTAAGATAGTAAAGTTGTTGTTTACACGCAATTTTACAGAAAAAAATAGTTGTTGACGATTTAATAAAAGTCTGATACAATTAAATTCTTGTCGCTAAAACGACATTAGTATTGTTCTTTGAAAACTGAACACACAGCCAAGCGAATTAAAGAGGTAGTAAAATATCTCGTCAATGTAACAAAATTTTTGAGCTATATCAAACACTTTTATGGAGAGTTTGATCCTGGCTCAGGACGAACGCTGGCGGCGTGCCTAATACATGCAAGTCGAGCGGACAATTGAGAGCTTGCTCTCAATTGTTAGCGGCGGACGGGTGAGTAACACGTGGGCAACCTGCCCTGTAGACTGGGATAACTTCGGGAAACCGAAGCTAATACCGGATAATCTTTTGAGTCACATGGCTCGAAAGTAAAAGTTGGGTTTACCTAACACTACAGGATGGGCCCGCGGCGCATTAGCTAGTTGGTAAGGTAATGGCTTACCAAGGCGACGATGCGTAGCCGACCTGAGAGGGTGATCGGCCACACTGGGACTGAGACACGGCCCAGACTCCTACGGGAGGCAGCAGTAGGGAATCTTCCGCAATGGACGAAAGTCTGACGGAGCAACGCCGCGTGAACGATGAAGGCCTTCGGGTCGTAAAGTTCTGTTGTTAGGGAAGAACAAGTACCGTTCAAATAGGGCGGTACCTTGACGGTACCTAACCAGAAAGCCACGGCTAACTACGTGCCAGCAGCCGCGGTAATACGTAGGTGGCAAGCGTTGTCCGGAATTATTGGGCGTAAAGCGCGCGCAGGCGGTCTCTTAAGTCTGATGTGAAAGCCCACGGCTCAACCGTGGAGGGTCATTGGAAACTGGGAGACTTGAGTGCAGAAGAGGAGAGTGGAATTCCATGTGTAGCGGTGAAATGCGTAGATATATGGAGGAACACCAGTGGCGAAGGCGACTCTCTGGTCTGTAACTGACGCTGAGGCGCGAAAGCGTGGGGAGCAAACAGGATTAGATACCCTGGTAGTCCACGCCGTAAACGATGAGTGCTAGGTGTTAGGGGTTTCGATGCCCTTAGTGCCGAAGTTAACACATTAAGCACTCCGCCTGGGGAGTACGACCGCAAGGTTGAAACTCAAAGGAATTGACGGGGGCCCGCACAAGCAGTGGAGCATGTGGTTTAATTCGAAGCAACGCGAAGAACCTTACCAGGTCTTGACATCCTTTGACAACCCTAGAGATAGGGCTTTCCCCTTCGGGGGACAAAGTGACAGGTGGTGCATGGTTGTCGTCAGCTCGTGTCGTGAGATGTTGGGTTAAGTCCCGCAACGAGCGCAACCCTTGATCTTAGTTGCCAGCATTCAGTTGGGCACTCTAAGGTGACTGCCGGTGACAAACCGGAGGAAGGTGGGGATGACGTCAAATCATCATGCCCCTTATGACCTGGGCTACACACGTGCTACAATGGATGGTACAAAGGGCAGCAAAACCGCGAGGTTGAGCCAATCCCATAAAGCCATTCTCAGTTCGGATTGTAGGCTGCAACTCGCCTACATGAAGCCGGAATTGCTAGTAATCGCGGATCAGCATGCCGCGGTGAATACGTTCCCGGGCCTTGTACACACCGCCCGTCACACCACGAGAGTTTGTAACACCCGAAGTCGGTGGGGTAACGCAATATGCGAGCCAGCCGCCTAAGGTGGGACAGATGATTGGGGTGAAGTCGTAACAAGGTAGCCGTATCGGAAGGTGCGGCTGGATCACCTCCTTTCTATGGAGTTAAAACTCTAGTCGATGCTTTTCTTAGGAAAAGTACGCTGACGCTGTGTTTCAGTTTTGAGAGAATGATCTCTCAATTAAATAGTTAACTGCTCAATATTCATTATTGTGCTCCTGCGGTACTCCTTGCGTCGTATCCTCGTCGCAAAGCTGCATGAAGCTAATCAATAAAGCATCACACGATGTGATTGAGGTCAGTTGCTTTGTTCCTTGAAAACTAGATAACAACTAACACATTTAAGTTTTACCGGAAAGTTTGTAAAAGCTTTTGAGTAAACTTGAGTAGTCAAGAATTCAATTCGACGTAAAATCCTTTTAACAGGTAATTTTTCGAAAGAAGCAAGAAGATCGAGGAGCCGATTGAGTCAATCACCGGAGTGTACATAAACCGTACATGAGGATGATTGAGGAATGAAGGCGACGAAGATATTCGCCGCTTATTGCGAAAAATTTAGGTTAAGTTAGAAAGGGCGCACGGTGGATGCCTTGGCACTAGGAGCCGAAGAAGGACGTGACGAACAACGATATGCCTCGGGGAGCTGTAAGTAAGCTTTGATCCGGGGATTTCCGAATGGGGGAACCCACCATCCGTAATGGGATGGTACCCATAGCTGAATACATAGGCTATGAGGAGGCAGACCTGGGGAACTGAAACATCTAAGTACCCAGAGGAAGAGAAAGAAATTATCGATTTCCTGAGTAGCGGCGAGCGAAACGGAAACAGCCCAAACCAAGGGGCTTGCCCCTTGGGGTTGTAGGACACTCTACACGGAGTTACAAAGAAACGAAGTAGACGAAGCGATCTGGAAAGGTCCGCGAAACAAGGTAACAGCCCTGTAATCGAAACTTCGTTTCCTCCAGAGTGTATCCTGAGTACGGCGGGACACGTGAAACCCCGTCGGAATCCGGGAGGACCATCTCCCAAGGCTAAATACTTCCTAGTGACCGATAGTGAACCAGTACCGTGAGGGAAAGGTGAAAAGCACCCCGGGAGGGGAGTGAAAGAGATCCTGAAACCGTGTGCCTACAAGTAGTTGGAGCCCATTTACGGGTGACAGCGTGCCTTTTGTAGAATGAACCGGCGAGTTACGATTACGTGCAAGGTTAAGCTGAAGAGGCGGAGCCGCAGCGAAAGCGAGTCTGAATAGGGCGAATGAGTACGTGGTCGTAGACCCGAAACCGTGTGATCTACCCATGTCCAGGGTGAAGTTCAGGTAACACTGAATGGAGGCCCGAACCCACGCACGTTGAAAAGTGCGGGGATGAGGTGTGGGTAGGGGTGAAATGCCAATCGAACTCGGAGATAGCTGGTTCTCCCCGAAATAGCTTTAGGGCTAGCCTCGAGGGAAGAGTATTGGAGGTAGAGCACTGATTGGACTAGGGGTCCCCACAGGATTACCGAATTCAGTCAAACTCCGAATGCCAAATACTTATCCTCGGGAGTCAGACTGCGAGTGCTAAGATCCGTAGTCAAGAGGGAAACAGCCCAGACCATCAGCTAAGGTCCCAAAGTATACGTTAAGTGGAGAAGGATGTGGAGTTGCCCAGACAACCAGGATGTTGGCTTAGAAGCAGCCACCATTTAAAGAGTGCGTAATAGCTCACTGGTCGAGTGACTCTGCGCCGAAAATGTACCGGGGCTAAACGTATCACCGAAGCTATGGATTGCGCACCTGGTGCGCAGTGGTAGGGGAGCGTTCTAAGTGCAGCGAAGTCAGACCGGAAGGACTGGTGGAGCGCTTAGAAGTGAGAATGCCGGTATGAGTAGCGAAAAGAGGGGTGAGAATCCCCTCCGTCGAAAGCCCAAGGTTTCCTGAGGAAGGCTCGTCCGCTCAGGGTAAGTCGGGACCTAAGCCGAGGCTGAAAAGCGTAGGCGATGGACAACAGGTTGAAATTCCTGTACCACCTCCTCACCGTTTGAGCAATGGGGGGACGCAGAAAGGTAGGGTAAGCGCACTGATGGATATGTGCGTCCAAGCAGTTAGGCTGAGAAGTAGGCAAATCCGCTTCTCGTGAAGGCTGAGCTGTGATGGCGAGCGAAATTTAAGTAGCGAAGTTCCTGATCCTACACTGCCAAGAAAAGCCTCTAGCGAGGTGAGAGGTGCCCGTACCGCAAACCGACACAGGTAGGCGAGAAGAGAATTCTAAGACGCTCGGGAGAACTCTCGTTAAGGAACTCGGCAAAATGACCCCGTAACTTCGGGAGAAGGGGTGCTCTGATAGGGTGTTAAAGCCCGAGAGAGCCGCAGTGAATAGATCCAAGCGACTGTTTAGCAAAAACACAGGTCTCTGCGAAGCCGCAAGGCGAAGTATAGGGGCTGACACCTGCCCGGTGCTGGAAGGTTAAGAGGAGGGGTTATCCGTAAGGAGAAGCTCTGAATTGAAGCCCCAGTAAACGGCGGCCGTAACTATAACGGTCCTAAGGTAGCGAAATTCCTTGTCGGGTAAGTTCCGACCCGCACGAATGGTGTAACGATTTGGATACTGTCTCAACGAGAGACCCGGTGAAATTATATTACCTGTGAAGATGCAGGTTACCCGCGACAGGACGGAAAGACCCCATGGAGCTTTACTGTAGCTTGATATTGGATTTTGGTACAATTTGTACAGGATAGGTAGGAGCCTGAGAACCCGGAGCGCCAGCTTCGGTGGAGGCGTCGGTGGGATACTACCCTGATTGTATTGAAATTCTAACCTAGGACCGTGATCCGGTTCGGGGACAGTGTCAGGTGGGCAGTTTGACTGGGGCGGTCGCCTCCTAAACAGTAACGGAGGCGCCCAAAGGTTCCCTCAGAATGGTTGGAAATCATTCGTAGAGTGCAAAGGCAAAAGGGAGCTTGACTGCGAGACCTACAAGTCGAGCAGGGACGAAAGTCGGGCTTAGTGATCCGGTGGTTCCGCATGGAAGGGCCATCGCTCAACGGATAAAAGCTACCCTGGGGATAACAGGCTTATCTCCCCCAAGAGTCCACATCGACGGGGAGGTTTGGCACCTCGATGTCGGCTCATCGCATCCTGGGGCTGAAGTAGGTCCCAAGGGTTGGGCTGTTCGCCCATTAAAGCGGTACGCGAGCTGGGTTCAGAACGTCGTGAGACAGTTCGGTCCCTATCCGTCGCGGGCGTAGGAAATTTGAGAGGAGCTGTCCTTAGTACGAGAGGACCGGGATGGACACACCGCTGGTGTACCAGTTGTTCCGCCAGGAGCATAGCTGGGTAGCTACGTGTGGAAGGGATAAGTGCTGAAAGCATCTAAGCATGAAGCCCCCCTCGAGATGAGATTTCCCTTGGAGTTAATCCAGTAAGACCCCTTAAAGATGATGAGGTTGATAGGTCTCGGGTGGAAGCACGGTGACGTGTGGAGCTGAGAGATACTAATCGGTCGAGGACTTATCCTATAAATAAGTTTAGAGTGATGAGTGTTGAGTTTTGAGTTGCGTGAGTAACTCGAAGCAGTAAATACCAAATTCTAAATAAACGGATTGAATTTTACTCAAGTCTTAAATGTGTGTTATCTAGTTTTGAAGGAATGAACTTTCTTCATATAATCTAGTAGCGATAGCGAAGAGGTCACACTCGTTCCCATGCCGAACACGACCGTTAAGCTCTTCAGCGCCGATGGTAGTTGGGGGTTTCCCCCTGTGAGAGTAGGACGTTGCTAGGTAAAAAAACACATCCAATTATGGATGTGTTTTTTTGTATACAAATGAAATGAGATTAGTTAGGTTAATTTTTATGTGTGCTTCTGCGGTACTCCTAGTGTCGTATCCTCGTCGCAAAGCTATATGTAGTTTAATCAAAGAAGTAACTCATGATGTGAATGAGGTAAGTTGATTCGTTGCTAGCCAAGAAAAACACATCGAATTTCGGTTGTGTTTTTTGTGTAAATACATATAAGAGATCTGTGGTTTCTGACTAGAGAAATTAAGAGGACATATGATCCTCTATTTGGTAGAACTATGAGGTTTTACTATTTTTGAGGACATACGGTACGGTACCTTATTTCCTCAGAATTCGTTAAAATACATGTCCGAATGCAATAATAAGTGATCGTATGTCCTCGAAATTTCAAAAAGGACTATATTGGCTAAGATAGGGGAACGTATGTCCACTAAATTTTAAATTTAACTTTACACAAGCCAGGGATAGCAGTTGTATTAAAACAACTGCCTAGTGTATAAGACCCCAGAATATATCCTAACTGCAAAATTACACTGCTACACGTGGTTCCGTATGATTTATACCCCACGATGGGAACGAGGTCAGTTGCTTCGTTGCTAGGTAAAAGTACTTCAAAAGGAAGACTAACAAAAATGATTTTTCCACCCTTCGGACCACCAATTCAACATACTTAAAGTTCAAATGTCCATGTAACTCTTGAAGGAATATGTTCGGTAGCTAATATAGAGTCGATTATTCGCATATGAATGAATATAAACAGTATCAATGAGCTTATTAGCATAAGTTGAACATTGTTAATTGAGTAGTGAAAATGTTTAACCTGGGCTCCAAAAAAATAAAGGTATCTTGGGCATCATCGTCGAAACTGATATATTTCCAATTATTAAAAGATTGATATCTTCTCACCTTGATACATATAGTAGAATTTACAGTTTGAGTGAGGGGTGGTAACGTGGAATATTTTAATGCATTTATAAATAATGACACAGTGACAATTATACTTCGGTTAATTTTTGCAGCCACCCTAGGTGGAGTAGTTGGGGTAGAAAGAGAGTATAATAGGCATCCAGCTGGATTTAGGACTCATTTACTCGTGTGTGTTGGTGCCTGTCTTATTATGTTGTTAGCCATGTTTGGTTTTCAGGATTTTATGGAACAAAACAAAGAGTTTGTTAATTTCGATCCATCACGTCTAGCTGCATATGTTGTAAGTGGTATAGGATTTTTAGGAGCTGGAACCATTATCGTTCAAGGAGTATCCGTACGGGGATTAACCACAGCGGCATCTATTTGGGTCGTAGCTGGCATTGGATTATCAATTGGAGTCGGAATGTATCTTGCTGGTATTTTTACCACAGGCATTGTTATTCTAAGTTTAATATTTTTAAACAAGGTAGAAGATACTTTTTTTAAGAAAAACAAACGTATTGAAGCCGTTGTCATACATGCTGAACCTCAAGATACAACACTACTATCTATTATAAATATTTTAGAAGAAAATCGAGTGACAGTAAAAAAGGTTATGGTCGAAAGGGACCACTCATCTGGGGTAGATAATTTATTGAGGTATCAATTAAAAGTCCTTTATCCAAATAAAAGTGTTAAGTTGACAACGATAGATAAGCTTTATCAATTACAACAAGTCCATAAAGTATATTCATTATAGGGATTAAATACTAACAGATGGTAATAATGAATGCTGATAGTTGATATTTTCGAAAAAATGGATATAATAAAATTAAAGTCAAAGATAGTCAAAGTCAAACAACTGCAAGAGAGGAGGGGTTTGGTGAAAAATGTTTCTGACATCATTGAACATTATTTAAAAACCATTTTAATGAAAAGTGATAGTGATTTGGTTGAAGTGAAACGCAGTGAGTTAGCAGAGCGATTTCAATGTGTTCCATCACAAATTAACTATGTTATCAGCACAAGGTTTACAGTTGAAAAAGGGTATTTAGTTGAAAGTAAACGCGGTGGTGGGGGTTTTATTAGAATTATCAAGATAAAGGCCCATAATAGTGCCGAACTTTACGAGCAAATGTTATCTCTAATAGGAGATAAAATCAGTCAAAGTAGTGCTGAGGATATTATCTATCATCTTTTTGAAGAGGATGCGATCACAAAAAGAGAAGCAAACCTCCTTCAAAGTGCAACGAATCGAACCGTGCTAAATGTACAGTTACCATATCGTGATCAGTTACGATCAAATATATTAAAAGCAATGATTTCTACTCTAAAATACAAGTATCAATAATATAGTAAAGAGGGGAGAGTTATCATGTTATGCCATGAATGTAATAAAAAAGAGGCGACATTACATTTCACAAAAATTGTTAATGGTAATAAAACTGAAATTCATTTATGTGATCAGTGTGCTAGAGAAAAAGGAGAATATATTCCAGGGTCAAACGGCTTTTCTATTCATCAGCTATTATCAGGATTATTAAACTTTGAACAAGCATTACCTAATTCTCCAAATCGCCCTCCTCAGCAAAAAGAACAAAAATGTGATAAATGTGGAATGACGCTTTATCAATTCGCACGGGCAGGTAGATTTGGGTGTGCTCAGTGTTACCAAACATTTAGTAACAAACTCGATCCAATGTTAAGAAGGGTGCATAGTGGAAACACTGCACATGTTGGCAAGGTTCCAAAACGGATTGGTAAGGACATTCAATTAAACCGACAAATCGACCAATTAAAACAGCAGTTACAACAACACATACTTAGGGAAGAGTTTGAAGAGGCAGCAAAATTAAGAGATGAAATACGCTCCTTAGAAAAACCAAGTGAACAGAGCAGGGGGAATAATTGATGTCACTAGAAAAATTTATTAGTGAGGCCATTAGTCCTTGGATGAACCATGAAGGTCCTGAGTCTGAAATTGTCCTTAGTACTCGAATTCGTCTGGCACGTAATTTAAAAGATTATTCATTCCCAATAATATCAAGTATTGATGAGGCTAATTTAGTGGTCAAACAAATTAGGGATCACTTCGTTGGTCAAAATTACGATCAAATTGGGCCTTTCGAGCTTTTAGAAATGGATGAGCTGAAGCCTAATGAAAAAAGAATTTTAGTAGAAAAGCATTTAATTAGTCCTCAATTAGCAGATGAATCAAAAAAAGGTGCAGTTTTACTAAGTGAGGACGAATCTATTAGTATTATGGTAAATGAAGAAGATCATTTACGTATTCAATGTTTATTTCCAGGTTTTCAAATTAGTGAGGGACTTGTCCTTTCAAATGGAATTGACGATTGGATTGAAGAAAATTTAACGTATGCATTTGACGAAAAAAAAGGTTATTTAACAAGTTGCCCAACGAATGTTGGAACAGGCTTACGGGCTTCTGTGATGATGCACTTACCAGCCTTAGTGCTAACAAAGCAGTTAAATAAAATTTTGCCAGCAATTAATCAATTAGGGTTAGTTGTTAGAGGAATTTATGGTGAAGGTAGCGAAGCTTTAGGTAACCTCTTTCAAATCTCAAATCAAATTACACTTGGGAAGTCAGAGGAGGATATCGTTGAAGATTTACGAGGAGTAGTTCTTCAGTTGATTCACCAGGAGAAAGCCGCAAGAGAAATGTTATTACAATCCTCTAAGCTTCAACTAGAGGATCGTGTGTATCGCTCATATGGTATTCTCACCTATGCAAGGACCATTGAGTCAAAAGAAGCCTCACAAAGGTTATCTGATGTAAGGTTAGGTATTGATTTAAATATTTTACATGATGTTTCTGCAAGCATTCTTAATGAGTTAGTCATTTTGACTCAACCTGGATTTTTACAACAATTTGCTGGTGAGATCTTATCAGCAGATCAACGTGATGAACGTAGAGCAGCATTAATTAGAGAACGATTAAAATTAGAAAAAGAGAAGTTTAACTAATATTCGGAGGTGGAGTAATAATGATGTTTGGTCGATTTACTGAAAGAGCTCAAAAGGTATTAGCGTTAGCTCAAGAAGAAGCAATTCGTCTAGGACATAACAATATTGGGACAGAGCATGTCTTATTAGGTTTAATCCGTGAAGGTGAAGGAATTGCTGCTAAAGCGCTTTTAGGTTTAGGCTTAGGATCTGACAAAATTCAGAATGAAGTTGAAACACTTATTGGAAAAGGTCAAGATGGTGCGAAAACGATTCACTACACTCCTCGAGCCAAAAAAGTTATTGAATTATCAATGGATGAAGCTAGAAAGCTAGGTCATTCGTATGTAGGAACTGAGCATATTTTATTAGGATTAATCCGCGAAGGTGAAGGTGTTGCAGCGCGTGTTTTAAACAACCTAGGTGTGAGCTTAAACAAAGCTCGTCAACAAGTGCTACAACTTTTAGGAAGTAACGAAACTTCAGGTGGCGGTCAACAAGGGAACGCTGCTTCAAATGTAAATACACCAACATTGGATAGTTTAGCTCGAGATTTAACAGCTATGGCAAAAGAAGAAGGGTTAGATCCAGTAATTGGACGTAGTAAAGAAATTGAACGAGTCATTCAGGTCCTAAGTCGCCGGACAAAAAATAATCCAGTATTAATTGGAGAACCTGGTGTTGGTAAAACAGCAATCGCAGAAGGGCTAGCGCAACAAATCATCGCTAATGAAGTTCCAGAAACATTACGTGGTAAACGCGTTATGACACTTGATATGGGTACTGTAGTAGCAGGTACCAAGTATCGTGGTGAATTTGAAGACCGTCTCAAAAAAGTGATGGATGAAATTCGCCAAGCTGGAAATGTTATTCTATTTATTGATGAGCTTCACACATTAATTGGTGCAGGTGGGGCTGAGGGAGCAATTGATGCATCAAATATCCTTAAGCCGTCATTAGCACGTGGAGAGCTTCAATGTATTGGTGCAACGACGTTAGATGAATACCGTAAATATATTGAGAAGGATGCCGCTTTAGAAAGACGCTTCCAACCAATTAGAGTTGAGGAGCCTTCTATTGAAGAGTCTATCTTAATCTTAAAGGGCTTAAGAGATCGTTACGAAGCTCACCATCGTGTTACAATTACCGACGAAGCAGTTGAAGAGTCTGTAAAGTTATCAGACCGTTACATTTCAGACCGCTTTTTACCGGATAAAGCAATTGATCTTGTAGACGAAGCTGCTTCAAAAGTACGCTTAAGATCTTATACGATCCCACCTAACTTAAAGGAACTTGAACAAAGACTTGAAGAAACTAGAAAGAAAAAGACGCTGCAGTTCAAAGTCAAGAGTTTGAAAAAGCAGCTTCCTTACGCGATAGTGAACAAAGGCTCCGAGAAGAGCTTGATGGCTTAAAGAAAGAATGGAAAGAAAAACAAGGGCAAGAAAATACAGAAGTGACAACAGAAGATATTGCTCAAGTTGTTGCTAGCTGGACGGGAATTCCGGTTTCAAAGCTTGCTGAAGAAGAAACAGAAAGATTATTAAACATGGAGTCAATTCTTCACAAACGTGTAATTGGTCAAGAAGAAGCTGTTAAGGCCATTTCAAAAGCGATTCGACGTGCAAGAGCTGGGTTAAAAGATCCTAAGCGTCCAATCGGATCATTTATCTTCTTAGGACCAACTGGTGTAGGTAAAACCGAATTAGCCCGAGCTGTAGCTGAAACGTTATTTGGGGATGAAGATGCAGTTATTCGTATTGACATGTCTGAGTACATGGAAAAGCATGCAACATCTCGCCTAGTTGGTTCTCCTCCAGGTTATGTTGGACACGATGATGGTGGACAATTAACAGAAAAGGTTAGAAGAAAACCGTACTCAGTTATTCTATTTGATGAAATTGAGAAAGCACATCCAGAAGTGTTCAACATTCTCCTTCAGGTTTTAGAAGATGGTCGCTTAACAGATTCAAAAGGGCGAACAGTTGACTTTAGAAATACAGCGGTTATTATGACCTCTAACGTAGGGGCGAGTGAGCTTAAGAGAAATAAATATCTAGGCTTCACAACTGAAACTGAAGGTCAAGAATATAAGGATATGAAAGAAAAAGTTATGGGTGAGCTTAAAAAGAGCTTCCGTCCTGAATTCTTAAACCGTATTGATGAGATTATTGTATTCCATTCTTTAGAGAAGAAGCATATTCAAGAAATTGTTTCTCTAATGGCAGATACGTTAACAAAACGCTTAAAAGAGCATGAAATTGAATTTGAATTAACAGATGCTGCAAAAGTAAAAATTGCTGATGAAGGATATGACCCTGAATACGGTGCACGTCCTCTACGCCGAGCATTACAAAAGCATGTTGAGGATCGCTTATCAGAGGAATTATTAAGAGGAACTATTCAAAAAGGACAAAAGGTAACTCTTGATGTAAAAGATAACGAATTTATAGTAATAGGGAATTCAACAACAACTACCGTTTAAGTTGTATAGCTAGGAGAATACTGCATTTTCACTGTAGTCTCCTAGCTTTTTCTTTCTTTCCTAAAGGCTTTTCATAGTTTATATAAAAGTCATATAGATGTTATAAGACATTACTGTTAGGTTTATGACTATTGATTTTTAAAGGCTACTTTCGTAAACTTTGTTGCTTATAGGTCGTCTTTTGAGAATAAATAAGCTTTTTGGGACAAGTTTATTTGTCCCAATCGCTTATTTATTCTCAAAAGCTTCACGCAAAGCGTGAAGAACCAAGCGTTCGCTTGATTACGACCTAGAAGTTAATAGCAACAATCTTTTAGAAAAGAGCCTTTTAAAAAACTCAAAAAATGTGAATAATTTTTGAGCTAGATTAAACAAAAAATAAAAGATATATATATAATAATGTATAAGGGGCAATTTCAGATACTTATATAGTACCGGCATTTATCTACATTTGACTTGAACGACAACTCAACTTTATGTAGAAAACATAGAATGGCTATTATAGTGTTTTCAGTCAGTAACTCTCTGAATGAAATCTAACAGTGTACTGTAAAATTCAATGGATTTGATAGGGGTTTAGAAATGAAAAAGAAAACAGTCTTTAGATGTTCTGATTGTGGTCATCCACATCCAAAGTGGCAAGGGAAATGTGATTCGTGCAACTCATGGAATTCGTTAGATGAAGTTATTGTCGATGCAAAAAGTCGACAGGCAAAACTAGCTCATACACTGAACAAGCTTTTGTGAAACCCAAAAAGCTCAACGAGGTACAAACGAGTAAGAGCGATAGAATTATCACTGGTATTAGTGAATTTAATCGAGTCATGGGCGGAGGAATTGTAAGAGACTCGATTACAATTCTTACTGCAAAGCCAGGAGCGGGAAAATCAACTTTGTTGCTACAAGTGGCTGAGGATGCATCTCTAAAGGGATATAAAGTTTTATATGCTTCGGGAGAAGAAAGTGAAAGCCAAATAAAAAATAGGGCGGATAGGATCCTTAATCGATCAATGGATAATATTTGGGTTGTGTCGGATACGAGTATGGATAATGTCGTATCGGCAATAAATGAGGTTGATCCAGATTTAATTATTGTTGATAGTATCCAGACATTTACTTTAGAAGAATATATGCCTTCTAGAGCCGGCTCTCCTACACAAACAATGGAGTGTGCCAATGAATTAACAAGGATTGCTAAAAGTAGCGCAAGACCTAGAGCAGTATTATTAGTTGGACAGATGAATAAAAATGAAGAGATAGCAGGTTTAAGAGCATTAGAACATCTTGTTGATACCGTATTAATCATTGATGGTGAGAGTGGCGAAGAACTCCGAGGAGTCACAGCTAGTAAAAATCGATTTGGAAGTACCGGAGAAACTTCATTTTTTTCAATGACAGAAGATGGAATGACACCAATAGAAAATCCATCTGAATATTTTATGACCCAAAGAGAAAGCAATATGGACGTTTCAGGTTGCGCGTTAACAGTAGTTCGAGAAGGTACTCGACCAATTATTGTGGAAATCGAAAGTTTAGTTGCAACAACGTTTACTCCATACCCATCAAGAATTAGTGAAAACTTAAAGAGAGAACAATTAAATACGTTAATATCAATTCTAGAACAAAGAGGCGGTATAGAGCTATTTAACAAGAATGTCGTTGTTAAATCGACGGGTGGATTACAATTAAGAGAACAATCTGTAAATCTTGCAGTGATTATGAGTATAGTATCCTCCGCAAAAGATAAAGGAATATCGAATGATACTTTGTTCATTGCCGACATTGGTTTAACAGGCGAATTAAAAAGAGTTCCATCATTAGAAACTAGGTTAAAAGAAGCAGATAGAATGGGTTTTAAAAAGGCGTACGTTGCGAAAAAGTCAATTACTAAAAAGCTTGATCTCAAAAACCTTGAGGTAATTGAGAGAAATACGTTGAATGATGTAATTACTCATGTTTTTGAACCAAGAGCAAAAAGGGGAATGCCGTTTTAGATGATTTTCAGGCTTTATGTGAGTCAATTTCATAATTACCTTAACCGAGAGCTATATCAATGTAAATGTAGTTGCCAATGTTTCTTACGCAACTAATTAGTGGCGATCATAATGAATATGACATTGATAAATGTAAATAAATTATTGAAATATAGGTATTTTCGTAATAAAAGTGAATCGTCTTACATATTTTTATCGGTACGAAGATAGTCAACTCTAAAGCAATAAAGAATGGAATTTATTTTATACACTTAATAGAAGTGGTATCATATGAATGAAAAAATTGGTAATTATATGAGGGGATTTCCTATTCTACGCACTACACATAGAACCTGATGAAGAGATCTCGGATAGGAGGGTAACAAATTGGATCATAGTAGTAAAACAGCATTTATAAATGATGTTTTAAAATTAGTGTCTCCAGGAACGCCATTAAGGGAAGGCATTGATAATGTATTAAGGGCCAAGACTGGTGGTCTGATTGTATTAGGATATAACAATGAAATGATGAATATCGTCGACGGTGGATTTTTTATAAATTGTGAATTTTCACCCGCGTACTTATATGAGTTAGCAAAAATGGATGGTGCTATCATTTTAAGTGAAGATAGCTCGCGAATATTATATGCGAATACCCAGTTGGTACCTAACTCAACTATTTCATCTACTGAAACTGGGATTAGGCACCGCACAGCAGAGCGAGTTGCCCGCCAAACAGGAAATTTAGTGATCTCTATTTCACAAAGAAGAAATGTCATTACACTTTATCAAGGTGAATATCGGTATTCATTAAAGGACATCGGGGTAATTTTAACAAAGGCAAATCAGGCAATTCAAACATTGGAAAAATATAAGTCTGTACTAGATCAAGGGATTACAAATTTAGGTGCACTTGAGTTCGAGGAATTAGTGACTTTTCAAGAGGTATCCCAAGTAATCCATCGTGTTGAAATGGTTCTGCGAATAAAAAGTGAGATCTTAAACTATGTAAATGAGTTAGGTGATGAAGGTAGACTAATCTCAATGCAGCTAGAGGAGCTTGTATCAAATGTTGAAAAAGAAGCAGGATTGCTAATTAAGGATTATGTGAAAGACCCTAATCAAGATGAGCACCTTATCTTAAGACAAATGAAGAAGTTATCTAATGATGAACTGTTAGATGATCAAGTAATTGTCAAGCTATTAGGGTACGCCAAGAATATTAATTTATCTGAGCATACCATTACGCCACGTGGGTTTAGAATTCTACATAAAATACCGCGGCTCCCGTCAATTGTAGTTGAAAATCTGGTTCAAAAGTTTGAAGATATTAGACAAATTATGCGTGCTTCAATCGAAGAGCTTGACGAAGTTGATGGGATCGGTGAGGCGCGAGCCAGAAAGATTAAAGAAGGTTTAACTAGAATTCAGGAACAACTATTTATTGACCGCCATATCTGAGAAAAATCTTGACTCTATTTTGCTATGACGTTATAATAAAATACTTTTGTAGAAATTGACATTCATGGCCTACTTTGTTATTTTAAAACTATGTATAATTTGAAAATTCCTTCATAGAAATTATAAAATTGCATTAATTTAAAGTTTGACCTTTGAAATTAATGTCTATACTAATAAAGGAGGTGAAATAGATGATAAGATGGATTGTAAAGCTTTCTTTGTTATTTTGGGTGGAACATTAGGATATTTATTTGTTCCAGACTTAATACAGATCTTAAATTTTGGTGGCTTACCAAATTGGGTAACTAACTCATTTGTAGGTGCTGGAATTGGTGCAATTATATTTTATTTATCATCATTTTGGATTACTGATTATATTGTGGGGCTAATCCGCCTAGTGGAGGAAAAATTAGTTAAAGCACCTGTAACAGATGTTCTATTTGGAACCATGGGGATTATCTTTGGACTTATTGTAGCATTTTTAATTGTCTTACCACTTAATACAATTCCTGTTTTAAGTACAATTTTACCAATATTTTTAACTTTATTATTAGGCTATTTAGGTTATCAAGTTGGCTTCAAAAAGCGTGACGAGTTAATAAACTTGTTCACTAAGAAAAATGATAGAAAAAAAGATACTGATGAAGTAGAGAAAGAAAGACACGGTGTTGAACTAAAAATATTAGATACAAGTGTTATTATTGATGGACGAATTGCTGATATTTGTCAAACTGGTTTCTTGGAGGGAACATTGGTCATTCCTCAATTTGTCCTTGAAGAACTCCAGCATATCGCTGATTCTTCTGATGTACTAAAAAGAAATCGTGGACGTCGTGGTCTAGATATATTAAATAAAATTCAAAAAGAGCTATCCATAAATGTTGAAATTTACGAAGGAGACTTCGACGATATTCAAGAGGTTGATAGCAAATTAGTCAAGTTGGCAAAATTGGTCTCTGGGCTTGTTGTAACAAATGATTTTAACTTAAACAAGGTTTGTGACCTTCAAGGTGTACCGGTACTAAATATTAACGATTTAGCTAATGCGGTGAAACCAATTGTTCTTCCTGGTGAAGAATTACATGTTCAAGTCATTAAAGATGGAAAAGAACATAACCAGGGAATTGCTTACTTGGATGACGGGACAATGATCGTTGTAGAGGGCGGCCGTGATTACATTAGTAAACACATTGATGTTATTGTTACTAGTGTACTCCAGACCTCCGCTGGAAGAATGATCTTCGCAAAACCAAAGTTATTAGAAAAAGCACTTTAAGCGTACAATAGTTTTTAATAAACGTTAGGTCAGATGTTTCTGGCCTGACGTTTCCTTTTATACGGAGTTCGTTATAATCAAAACGATGACAGTTTTTATGGGATGGGAGTAACGTAGAAAATGAAGTATTCGGTAGTAATCCCTGCAGCAGGCCAAGGAAAAAGAATGAACCTAAAAAGAAACAAACAGTTTTTGCTATTAGAAAATAAACCAGTTATCATTCATACCTTAGAAATATTTCAAAATGATGATTGGTGTGAAGAAATAATCGTTGTTGCAAATCCTAATGAAATAGACGAAATAGCACAGTTAATACATACATATGGAATTACTAAGGTGAAAAGAATCGCAAACGGTGGTGCAGAGCGACAACATAGTGTTTATAACGGTTTAAAAGTCGTAAGTAAATCAGAGATTGCTCTCATCCATGATGGGGCACGTCCTTTCGTTTCTGAAGACCTAATTCACAAGCTTGTTGAAGAAACGGAAAAAAGTGAAGCGGCTATATTAGCAGTACCAATTAAAGATACTGTGAAAGAAAGTGATGGATATAACATTTCGCGCACAGTTGATCGAGCAAATTTATGGTCTGCCCAAACACCACAAGCGTTTGCTTTAAAAACTATTTTAGCCGCACATAAATGGGCTGAAAAAAATGGCTTTTTAGGGACTGATGATGCTAGTTTGCTGGAAGCAATTCAAAAAGATGTTTCGATTGTGCATGGGGAATATTTTAATATTAAACTTACAACGCCAGAAGATATTGTGTTTGCACATTCAATTTTACAAGTTAAGCGAGGAGAGAAGTAATGATGAGAATTGGACAAGGTTATGATGTTCACCAATTGGTAGAAGGAAGACCATTAATAATTGGTGGAATTGAAATTCCTCATGAAAAAGGTTTGTTAGGACATTCAGACGCAGACGTTTTATTACATACTGTTGCTGATGCAGTCTTAGGAGCTATTGCCCAAGGAGATATAGGTAAGCATTTTCCTGACACAGATCCAGCATATAAAGGTGCAGATTCAGCCAAGCTCTTATCTCACGTTTGGGAGCTAGTCAAGAAACAAGGCTATAAGCTAGGCAATATTGATTGCACAATCATTGCCCAAAGACCAAAAATGGCGCCCCACATTCCCGCGATGAAAGAAAGAATTAGTGAACTACTTGAGGCTGAGTTAGACCAAGTAAACGTAAAAGCAACAACGACAGAAAAACTAGGTTTTTGTGGTAGAGAAGAAGGAATTGCAGCTATGGCAACGGTGTTATTAGTTAAAAGTTAAGCAGTTTTGAGTTAGGAGTGATGAGTTTTGAGTTGGTGAAAGAGGAAGCTACGAAGCAGAACTTTCAATAACTCAAAACTCAAAACTCAACCCTCAAAACTTTTATGTTAGAATAAGAAAAGTTATTAGAAAGAAATGGATGGTGTGGTTACATGTCAAAACAAGTAAGAGTTCGCTTTGCTCCAAGTCCAACGGGGCATCTGCATATTGGTGGAGCAAGATCTGCTCTTTTTAATTATTTATTTGCTAGAAATCAAGGTGGTAAATTTATCGTTCGTATTGAAGATACAGACCAAGCAAGAAATGTTGAAACTGCTCAAGAAAAACTGCTTGAAAGCATGAAGTGGTTAGGAATTGAGTGGGATGAAAGCGTAGATGTTGGTGGAGAGTACGGTCCTTATCGCTGCATGGACAGAATAGATATTTACAAAGACTATATTGAGAAGTTAATTGAAAGTGGCAAAGCATACTATTGTTACATGACGGAAGAAGAAAGTGAAAAAGAACGTGAAGAGCAATTATCAAGAGGTGAAACTCCTAAATATAGTGGACGAGATCGTCATTTAACAGCTGAACAAAGGGCTGCGTATGAAAATGAAGGTCGTAAGCCAGTAGTACGCTTTTTAGTTCCAGAAGGACAAGAAGTAGTTGTTGATGATGCGATTCGAGGTCGAGTAAGTTTTGAAACAGACGGTATTGGTGATTTTATCATCGCTCGACGTGATGGAATTCCAATGTACAACTTTGCGGTAGTTGTTGATGACCACCTAATGGAAATTTCCCATGTTATTCGTGGTGAAGAACATTTATCAAATGCACCTCGTCAAGTATTACTATACGAAGCATTCGGTTGGGAAACACCAAAGTTTGCACACGCATCACTAATCTTAAATCAAGATCGTCAAAAAATGAGTAAGCGTGATGAGTCAATCATTCAATTTGTTGAACAATATCGTGATTTAGGTTATTTACCTGACGCACTTGTCAACTTTTTATCGCTTCTTGGTTGGTCTCCTGTTGGAGAAGAGGAGATTTTTACTAAGGAAGAATTGATTGAGCAATTTAGCCTCGAAAGAGTTTCTAAAGCACCAGCTGTTTTTGATACACAAAAACTCGAGTGGATGAATAATCAATATATGAAGAAGGCGAATGGAGATCAAGTTGTGGAACTAGCATTGCCACACTTAATTAGTAGTGGTAAACTTCCTGTAGAGATGTCAGAGGAACAAATAGCCTGGGCTCGAGACTTGATTTTACTTCACCAAGAAAAAATGAGTTATGGAGCAGAAATTGTTGAGTTAACAGAGTTGTTCTTTAAGACAGAAATTGATTATAATGAAGAAGCAAAAGTAGTTTTAGCTGAGGAGCAAGTACCTGCTGTAATAGCGGAATTTAAATCTCAGTTAGAAATGTTAACTTCATTTACTGCTGATGATATTAAAGCAGCTACGAAAGCTACGCAAAAAGCAACTGGACAAAAAGGTAAGCAATTATTTATGCCAATCCGTGTAGCTACAACTGGGCAAACGCATGGTCCAGATCTACCGCAAGCGATTAGCTTATTAGGAAAAGAAATTGTTCTAAACAGATTACAGAGTTTATTATAGATTTTTTTGAGCTATAATAAATTATCTCTATATAAAACGTTGATGAGGATAAGTAAAAGAAATTATTTCTTTCTAGAGAGAACTGCCTTGGCTGAAAGCAGTTTAAGAAGTAACCTTTGAAATGCCCCTCTGAGTCCTTTACTAAAAAGCAAAATTAGGTTCTTAGCTTAGTAAGTAAAGGCGGTGCTCACCGTTACGGAGTTAAGAGGAGTATTTTGTTTACTCAAACAGAGTGGAACCGCGCTAAAAGCGTCTCTGTGCATAAATTGCACAGGGATGCTTTTTTTATAAGATTCTTTAAGGGTACATTGCTTTTCTAAAATACTGAGGTTCTGAAAGGAGAGAGTTAGGTTGTTTAAAACATTAAGAAACGACATTGATGTTGTTTTTGAGCAAGATCCGGCAGCGAGAAGCAAACTTGAAGTAATTTTTACTTATTCAGGACTTCATGCGATATGGGGCCATAGAATTGCCCACTGGTTTTGGAAAAAGCGAATGTTCTTTCTGGCAAGGCTACTTTCGCAGATTTCCCGCTTTTTTACAGGAATTGAAATCCATCCAGGCGCTGTCATTGGTCAAAGGCTGTTTATTGACCATGGAACAGGAGTTGTTATTGGGGAAACGTGCGAGATTGGAGATAACGTTACGATTTATCAAGGAGTTACCTTAGGCGGGACTGGTAAAGAGAAGGGGAAACGTCACCCGACAATTGAAGATAATGTCTTGATTGCTTCAGGAGCAAAAATTTTAGGGTCGATGACAATTGGAAAGAATTCACGAATAGGGGCAGGTTCTGTAGTGCTTAAAGAAGTGCCAGCAAACTCTACTGTAGTTGGCATTCCGGGTAGAGTCGTGATGCAAGATGGCGTTAAAATACGCCGTGACCTAGATCATATCAATTTGCCAGACCCTGTTGCAGATAAATTTAAAGAGTTAGAAGAAGAACTAAAACGACTTAGAAGCGAGATTGAATTGTTGAAACAAAAATAGTTATGAGTTATGAGTTATGAGTTATTGAAAGCTTCTCTGCGATGCCTACAAACAACTCAACACTCAACACTCTACACTGAAAAAAGGAGTGTAAAACATGTCAATTAAAGTATATAACACGTTATCGCGGCAAAAGGAGATTTTCCAACCTATTGAAGAAGGTAAAGTAAAAATGTATGTATGTGGACCAACGGTTTATAACTATATCCACATTGGGAACGCAAGACCTGCCATCATTTTTGATATGGTTCGCAGATACTTTGAATTTCGTGGTTATGATGTTAAGTATGTATCCAATTTTACAGATGTCGATGATAAATTAATCAAAGCAGCTAAAGAGCTTGGAGAAGATGTTCCAACAATCGCAGAGCGTTTTATTAATGCGTACTTTGAAGATGTCGGGGCGTTAGGTGTTAAGTGTGCCGATGCTCATCCAAGAGTAACAGAAACGATGACTGAAATCATTGATTTTGTTGAAGGGCTGATTACGAAAGGTTTCGCATATGAAGTAAATGGGGATGTGTATTTTAGTACTAGAAAATTTAAAGACTATGGGAAGCTTTCTCAACAATCAATTGATGACCTCCAATCAGGTGCACGGATTGAAGTAGAACAACAAAAGGCAGATCCACTAGATTTTGCTCTTTGGAAAAAGGCAAAGCCAGGTGAGATTTCATGGAATAGTCCATGGGGCGAAGGAAGACCGGGTTGGCACATCGAATGCTCGGCAATGGTCAAGAAATATTTAGGTGATACGATTGACATTCATGCTGGTGGTCAGGACCTATCATTCCCGCACCATGAAAATGAAATCGCTCAGTCAGAAGCGATGACAGGTAAAAAGATGGCGAACTACTGGCTGCATAATGGGTACATTAATATTGATAATGAAAAAATGTCGAAGTCTTTAGGGAATTTCATTTTAGTACATGACATCATTAAAAAATATGACCCAGAAATTATTCGTTTCTTTATGTTAATGGCTCATTATCGTAGTCCAATCAATTTTAATGATGAACTTCTAAACAGTGCAAAAAATGGGTTAGACCGTTTGAAAACAGCAGTTCAAAATCTAGAATACCGTTTAGAGGAAACAGCTAATTTAGGTAAGGGTGAAGCAGATTGGATTAGCCAAATTGACGCTGAGAAATCGAAGTTTATCGATGCTATGGACGATGACTTTAATAGTGCAAACGCAATCGCAACATTGTTTGATTTAGCTAAGCTAGCGAATGTCTATTTACGTGAAGCTCATACTTCAAAAGATGTATTGGAACACTTTTTGGTTGTCTTTAAGGAATTGGCGGATGTACTTGGTTTGGTATTAACGTCTGTAAAAGAGTTATTAGATGAGGATATTGATAAGTTAATTGAAGTGCGTAATCAAGCAAGAAAAAATAGAGATTTTGCGTTAGCAGATAAAATTAGAGACGACTTGAAGGCAATGGACATTCTATTAGAGGATACACCACAAGGAGTACGTTGGAAGAGGGTTTAAGCGTATTATGATGAAATTAACAAAATCTAAGATAGATTTACAGCAAATAAATGCGTTAGCTCTTGCGTATATGGGTGATTCCATTTTGGATACGTATGTTCGTTATCGTTTGATTGCCTCAGGTAAGGTGAGACCACATCAGCTTCATAAAAAAGCGACAGAGTATGTTTCGGCCAAGGCGCAGGCAGAGGTTTTGAACTGCCTGCTGGCCAACGGCTTTTTAACAGAAGAAGAGATGGCTGTTGCGATGAGAGGTAGGAATTCCAAACCTGGGAATGTCCGCAAAAATACTGACTTGCAAACCTACCGAATGAGTACCGCTTTTGAAGCGCTAATTGGTTATCTATACTTACTTGATAAGTACGAAAGACTAGATGAAATTATTGAACAAACGTTTGTACTAATTGAAAAGGAAGAAGGGAGTGAAACAAATGGGTAGTGAATTTATTGTAGGTAAAAATCCAGTCTTAGAGGCATTGCGTTCTGGTCATACAATTAATAAAATTTGGATTGGTGAAGGTACCCAAAAAGGTCAAGTCAACCAAATCCTTGATCTTGCAAAGGAAAATGGCATTCAGTTTCAATTTGTTCCAAAGAAGAAGCTAGAGTCATTAGTCGATGCAACAAATCACCAAGGAGTTGTTGCATCAGTTGCAGCATATGAATATGCTGAGATCGATGATTTATTTGCAAAAGCACAAGAAAAAGGGGAAGAACCTTTCTTTTTGTTATTGGATGAAATTGAGGACCCACATAATTTAGGTTCTATTCTTCGTACTGCTGATGCAGCCGGTGCACACGGTGTGATTATCCCCAAACGTCGTGCGGTGGGGCTTACTGCCACTGTTGCAAAAGCTTCGACAGGGGCAATTGAGTACGTACCCGTTGTGAGAGTGACTAACTTAGCGAGAACGATGGATGATTTAAAAAAGCGTGGTTTGTGGTTTGCTGGTACAGATGCCGCAGGAGATACAGATTTTAGACAGGCTAGTTTTGACTTACCGATTGGACTTGTTATTGGAAGCGAAGGAAAAGGAATGAGTCGTTTAATCAAGGAAAAATGTGACTTTTTACTACGCGTACCGATGCTTGGTAAGGTTACTTCGTTAAATGCATCTGTTGCTGCTAGTCTGTTGATGTATGAGGTTCTTAGGAAGCGTAACCCCATAGGAACGAAGTAAAATGAGAGAGATACTTCTCGTTGATGGCTATAACATAATTGGGGATTGGCCAGAATTAAAGCTGTTAAAAAAGAATGACTTAGAAGGTGCCAGAGACCTACTAGTTGAAAAAATGGCTGAATACCAAGCATACAGTGGTATGGAGGTTATCATTATTTTTGATGCTCATATGGTTTCTGGCATTGGCAAGAAATATAAGAATTTTAGATTAGAAATTATCTACACTAGGGAAAATGAGACAGCTGATGAACGAATTGAAAAATTAGTAAAAAAGCTCAAGCGTATTGATACTCAAGTCTACGTCGCAACATCGGATTTCGTTGAACAATCCGTTACATTTGGCTACGGAGCTTTAAGGAAATCAGCTAGAGAACTAAGAACGGAAATGAGCGTTGTGGAACAAGGTATAAAGAAAGAAGTAAAAAAGTCGAAAAAACGCGAAAAACAAACAAAAATCCCGATCTCTGCCGAAATGGCAGAAATTTTTGAAAAATGGCGTCGAGGCGACATGTGAGTGGTTGACGCTAGTCGAAAACATGCTATATAATATTTCTATATTTAGGTAATTCATACTGTTTAAAAAGGTCACTTAGCTTATACTATTAATAAGTTATGAACTTCATCGATGGTAGTATAAGGGAAACTATGGCGACGATTAATATGAGATAATGGAGCCCGTTTTTTTAATATTCATTTAGCGTTTTTCTGTAAATGAATCCCTTTTTAAGCATTCACAATTCATCAAAGGCCGGAGGGATTATGGTGAGCATAGACCTCAAAGAAATCACAAATGCTGACTTTGAACAAATGGAAGATGAATATTTAGTTGATTACGTCCGCGAAGGCGATAGTGGAGCTCTGGAGTATCTTATAATCAAGTATAAGAACTTTGTAAGAGCTAAGGCTAGATCGTATTTCTTAATTGGTGCCGACCACGAGGATATAGTGCAAGAAGGAATGATCGGCCTCTATAAGGCAATTCGAGATTTTAAAGGGGACAAGCTTTCATCATTTAAAGCCTTTGCAGAACTATGTATTACTAGGCAAATTATTACAGCAATCAAAACTGCAACAAGGCAAAAGCATATCCCATTAAACTCTTATGTTTCACTAGATCGACCAATTTACGATGAAGAAAGTGATCGTACACTTCTTGATGTTATTAGCGGAACACGTGTCACCGATCCTGAGGAGCTTCTCATTAATCAAGAGGAGTTTGATGATATTGAATTAAAAATGGGAGAAATTTTAAGTGACCTTGAACGGAAAGTATTGATGTTATATCTTGACGGTAGGTCATATCAGGAAATTTCTGTTGATTTAAAACGGCATGTTAAATCAATCGACAATGCGCTACAAAGAGTGAAACGCAAACTAGAACGCTATGTTGAATTAAAGGGTATTAGTATATAAAAACCAGGGCAGAGGCCCTGGTTTTTTAGTTTAGTCGTTTGAGTTAAGAGTTATGAATTTATAGAAAGCATCACAGAGCAGCTAAAGAACTCAAAACTCTTAACTCAACACTGGTTTTAGAAAGGGTAATATTGGATACACTGATATAAGACAATATTGACACTGTTTATACCCTGTGATATGGTTGATTAATATGTGAATATTATCATTTGCAAGATGGGGGGAGTATGTAATGCGAAAACAAATCGTTTTAGCGTGCAATACTTGCAAGTCTCGAAACTATACGACAGAAAAGAATGCATCAAATGCAGAACGAGTGGAAATGAAGAAGTTCTGTAAAGTATGTAACGAGCACACCCAGCATCTTGAAACAAAATAATCTCGTATTAATTTTTTGTACAAGCTTATGAATATACGATAAAAACTTGTGTCTAAATGGTGGAGGTGGCGTTAATGGCTGGAGCAGTTAAGAAATCAGGTCAATTTTTACGTGATGTAACAAAGGAACTAAAGAGAGTATCATGGCCTACTCGTAAGGAGTTAATCCGCTATACAGCTGTAGTTGTTGCGACGGTTGTATTTATGGCATTTTTCTTTGGTATCATTGACTTAGGTATCTCAAGTTTAGTTCGTTTTATTTTAGGATAATTGGTAATAGGTCTATCCTTATTTTATTAAGTAGGATTGATCCATAGAGGAGGGAAGGACGAAAAGGTCCTGTTCATTATGGAGAAAAATTGGTATGTTGTTCATACTTACTCGGGTTATGAAAATAAAGTAAAAGCAAATTTAGAAAAACGTGTAGAATCTATGGATATGGCTGATAAGATTTACCGTGTACTTGTGCCTGTTGAAGAAGAAACAGAAACAAAGAATGGTAAAACAAAGTCTGTTACACGTAAAGTTTTTCCAGGTTATGTATTAGTTGAGATGATCATGACTGATGATTCATGGTATGTTGTCCGAAATACTCCTGGAGTTACTGGTTTTGTTGGTTCAGCTGGAGCAGGTTCAAAGCCTACAGCACTACTTCCAGAAGAGGTTGAAGCAATTCTTCGTCAAATGGGTGTTGAAGAGCCACGTGAGGAAATTGACTTCGAATTGAAGGAGTCAGTGAAGGTTAAAGAAGGTCCATTTGCAAATTTTGTTGGATCAATCGAAGAGATTTTAGTAGAGAAAAGAAAGTTAAAAGTGCATGTCAATATGTTTGGTAGAGAGACGCCAGTTGAGTTAGAATTTTCTCAAGTTGAAAAAATCTAAAATTAAGACTTGCTTATCTTTATTAAAAATGATAAAATCTTTTATGTTCTTAACGCAAAAATTTGAACATAGCTTTCGAATAGAAAGTAAATCGAGTGGGAGGATCAAATAATAAGATCCGGTTACCACATCACGGACTTAAGGAGGTGTGTCGCGTGGCTAAAAAGGTTATTAAAATGGTAAAGTTACAAATTCCTGCTGGTAAAGCAAACCCAGCACCGCCAGTTGGACCTGCACTAGGTCAAGCGGGAGTTAATATTATGGGATTCTGTAAAGAATTTAACGCTCGTACTGCTGATCAAGCTGGTTTAATTATTCCGGTAGAAATTACGGTATTTGAAGACCGTTCATTTACATTTGTTACGAAAACTCCACCTGCAGCTGTTTTACTTAAAGTAGCAGCTGGGATCCAAAGCGGATCTGGAGAACCAAATCGTAAAAAGGTAGCAACTGTTAAGCGTGATAAAGTTCGCGAAATCGCAGAGCAAAAGATGCCAGACCTAAACGCAGCTAACGTAGAGTCAGCAATGCGTATGGTGGAAGGTACTGCACGCAGTATGGGAATTGTTATTGAAGACTAATCCCTTGTTACTAATCTAAGGGAGTTAGGGGTTGCGAAGGGGCCGGTGTATTGGCAGCGCAACCTTTATTAGTGGGAGGTACTACCGCTAAAACCACAATCAAGGAGGAAATAAAATTGGCTAAAAAAGGTAAAAAGTATCAAGAAGCTGCTAAGCTTGTTGATCGCACAAAAGCTTATCCTATTGAAGAAGCAATTGAATTAGTAAAAAAGACTTCAGTAGCATCTTTTGATGAGACTGTAGAAGTTGCATTTAGATTGGGTGTAGACCCTAAGAAAGCTGACCAACAAATTCGTGGTGCAGTTGTACTTCCACACGGAACTGGTAAAGTTCAACGTGTTTTAGTTTTCGCTAAAGGTGAAAAAGCTAAGGAAGCGGAAGCAGCTGGAGCAGACTATGTTGGTGACGAAGATTACATTAACAAGATTGCTCAAGGTTGGTTCGACTTTGATGTAGTAGTAGCAACACCTGACATGATGGGTCAAGTTGGTAAACTTGGACGTGTATTAGGACCTAAAGGTTTAATGCCGAACCCGAAAACAGGAACAGTTACTTTCGAAGTAGAAAGAGCAGTTAATGAAATTAAAGCTGGTAAGATTGAATATCGTGTTGATAAAGCTGGGAACATTCACGCACCAATCGGGAAAGTTTCTTTCGATACAAACAAGTTAGTTGAAAACTTAAACACTGTTGTTGAAACTTTAGTAAAAGTTAAACCAGCAGCTGCTAAGGGAACTTACATGAAGAATATCGCAGTTGCATCAACAATGGGACCTGGTGTAAAAGTTAACGTAGCTTCTGCTACTAAATAATACCAGTTGACTATTGTCGGTTAAATCGATATACTAGCCATTGTGAATTGAATAGTTCATACCGTAGACAGTAGGTGCGTATCAATCGCTTAATTTCCTACCGAGGTTTGTTAAATGTTGATCTAATCACTATAACAAAAGCCTCCGTGTGTCTGCATGGAGGCTTTTCCTATAGAAGGATCACCTCATACAACGGTATGGTTTTAATACTATCAATTTGATAGTATAAGAAAACCTTAGGTTTAGTCTTAAGATTTTCGAATAATCATAGGAGGTGTAATATGAGCGTACGTGAACAAAAACAACAGTTCGGACAAAAGCAAGTATTAGTATCTGAAATCGCTACAAAGCTTCGTGATAGCAAATCAACAGTAGTTGTTGACTATCGTGGATTAAATGTTGCCCAAGTAACAGAATTACGTAAGCAACTTCGTGAAGCAAACGTAGAATTCAAAGTATACAAAAATACAATGACTCGTCGTGCGACTGCTGAAGCAGGATTAACAGAACTTGATGCATCGTTAGTAGGTCCTACTGCAATTGCATTCAGTAATGAAGACGTAATCGCTCCTGCTAAAATTTTAAACGATTTCGCGAAAAAGAACGATGCGTTAGAAATTAAAGCAGGTGTTATCGAAGGTCGATTTGCTTCATTAGAAGAAGTTAAGGCGTTAGCTGAGCTTCCTTCAAGAGAAGGTTTACTTTCTATGTTGCTTAGCGTTCTTCAAGCTCCAATGCGTAACTTTGCATTGGTTACAAAAGCTGTTGCTGAACAAAAAGAAGAACAAGGTGCTTAATAGCCCGCAAAATTTAAAATTAACTTACAATTAGGAGGAAATATAAAATGAGTAAAGATCAAATCTTAGAAGCAATTAAAGAAATGACAGTTTTAGAATTAAACGATCTTGTAAAAGCAATCGAAGAAGAGTTTGGCGTAACTGCAGCTGCTCCTGTAGCTATGGTTGGTGGCGGTGCTGCTGCTGCTGAAGCTGAGCAAACTGAGTTTGATGTAATCCTTACATCTGCTGGTTCAGCTAAGATCAACGTAATCAAAGCGGTTCGTGAAATCACTGGTTTAGGATTAAAAGAAGCTAAAGCATTAGTTGATGGTGCTCCAGCTCCACTTAAAGAAGGTGTTTCTAAAGAAGACGCTGATGCTATCAAAGCTAAACTTGAAGAAGCTGGTGCTTCTGTAGAAGTTAAGTAATTTATGAAAAAACTCGCATTTATGCGAGTTTTTTTAGTTATGAGTGAAGAGTTATGAGTGAAGAGTTATGAGAGAATGCTGATCTGAAGCCTTTCTTTCAATCAACTCAACACTCAACACTCAAACCTCAAAACTCACACAAACCTCAAAACTTTTAAATTACTTGTATATTTCTAATAACTATTAATCATAATGAATATTGGTGTTAATAGAAAAGGTGTGAAAAAAATGTCGAATCACTATTACTCTGAAAAACCAACTGTTGAGAGTTCGCGTAGAAAATGGGAATCTCAATTACGAGGGATGAAGATGCAGTTCACTTCTGATGCTGGTGTATTTTCTAAAAAGGAAGTAGATTTCGGAACACAATTACTACTCGAAACTTATCGCTTTCCTGAAAGTGGTGGAAATATATTAGATGTAGGTTGTGGTTATGGTCCGATTGGATTAACGTTAGCAAAAGAGAGTCCTGAAAGTAGCTTTGTTTTAGTGGATGTAAATGAGAGAGCTCTTGAGTTAGCTGAACTTAACGCCAAGCTAAATTCGATTGATAATGTAACCGTTAAGAAAAGTAATCTATTAAGTGCTCTTGTAGGTGAAACTTTCTCCTCTATTTTATCTAATCCGCCAATCAGGGCGGGGAAGAAAGTTGTTCATCAATTATTTGAGGATGCTTATACTCATTTATCCGATCAAGGGGAGTTGTGGATTGTTATTCAAAAGAAGCAAGGTGCTCCTTCAGCTATCGAAAAACTTGAGAGTTTATTTGCAAAAGTAGTAGTTGAAAAAAAATCAAAAGGCTATTTTATTATCTCTGCGAAAAAAAGTTGACTTAGGAATCCGTTTGTGTTAGTGTTATTTAATGCGTATGAATATCGTTTTAATGCCTAAAATTCCTCAAATGTCAACTTTATTTTTTGTTTAAATATCCATTATTTGGTTATACTGAGTGGTAAAACTACCTTTTATTTGTGATTCTTAGAACAAAATCTTTTTGTTAGGTACATAAGTTGCATGAACAGCTGAGAGAATGAATGTGTTTTAAAACAACTGACCATTGTTAAAGTGGTCTTTATCGATGTGGTTTTTTTAATGAAAACCATTTTTCTTTTTCTCAAGGGGAAAAGATTCCTATTTCATGTGTAAAAACGTTTACATTTTTGTCAGCAAAACTTAGGTATGCGAAACCGTGACGTTTGTAGTCGCCGTGTTACATATAACGAAGCAGCTATAATCGGGGTCACTGCCAAGTTTTTCTAATATGCTTAGTTTGAAAGCTAAGCCTCCTAATTAGTCACTGACTAAGAGAGGAAAACTAAAACGCTAGATTTAAGGGGTGAATCAGTTGACAGGTCAACTAGTTCAGTATGGACGACACCGCCAACGAAGAAGTTATGCTCGAATTAAAGAGGTATTAGAATTACCTAACCTTATTGAAATTCAGACAGCTTCTTATCAATGGTTTCTTGATGAGGGGCTAAGAGAAATGTTTCAAGACATCTCTCCGATTCAAGATTTTACAGGAAACTTAATTTTGGAGTTTATTGATTACAGTTTAGGTGAGCCTAAATACTCTGTGGAAGAGTCGAAAGAACGAGATGTTACTTATGCAGCTCCACTACGAGTAAAAGTACGTCTCATTAATAAAGAAACTGGAGAAGTAAAAGAACAAGAAGTCTTTATGGGAGATTTCCCACTAATGACTGAAACTGGTACGTTTGTCATCAACGGTGCTGAACGTGTAATTGTTTCTCAGCTTGTACGGTCTCCTAGTGTTTATTATAGTAAAAAAATCGATAAAAACGGAAAAAAAGGTTTTACAGCAACCGTAATTCCAAACCGTGGAGCATGGTTAGAGCTTGAAACAGACGCGAAGGACGTTGTATACGTTCGTATTGATCGCACTAGAAAGATCCCTGTTACAGTTCTCCTACGTTCATTAGGATTTGGCTCTGATCAAGAGATCATTGATCTACTAGGTGAAGATGAGTATTTACGAAACTCATTGGATAAAGATAACACCGATAGTACGGAAAAGGCCTTACTAGAAATTTATGAGCGCTTACGTCCTGGTGAACCTCCTACAGTAGAAAATGCAAAAAGTTTATTAGAATCACGCTTTTTTGACCCGAAACGCTATGACTTAGCAAATGTAGGTCGTTACAAGATTAATAAAAAGTTACACATAAAAAATCGTCTCTTTAACCAACGTTTAGCTGAGACATTAATTGACCCTGAAACTGGTGAGGTACTAGCAGAAGAGGGCGCGATTATTGATCGTCGACTTCTTGATCGCTTAATTCCTTACTTAGAAAATAATGTAGGGTTTAGAAATGTTTCTTTACATGGCGGTGTAATGGACGATGTTGAAGTGCCTTTACAGTCAATTAAAGTATATGCACCGAACAGACAAGAAGAAGATATGCCGATTAATGTAATTGGTAACCGTAGTGTTGATAAAAGCGTGAAAAATATTACGCCTGCTGACATTATTGCTGCGATTAACTACTTCTTTAATTTACTGCATGGTATAGGTGATACAGATGACATCGACCATTTAGGAAATCGTCGTCTACGTTCTGTTGGTGAACTGTTACAAAATCAGTTTAGAATTGGACTTTCTAGAATGGAACGTGTAGTTCGTGAGCGTATGTCAATTCAAGACGCAAATATGATCACGCCACAGGCGTTAATTAATATTCGTCCTGTTATTGCATCAATTAAAGAGTTCTTTGGAAGTTCGCAGTTGTCTCAGTTCATGGATCAAACAAATCCATTAGCCGAGTTAACGCATAAGCGTCGTCTATCAGCATTAGGACCTGGTGGTCTTACTCGTGAACGCGCAGGATTTGAAGTACGTGACGTTCACTACTCTCACTATGGTCGTATGTGTCCGATTGAAACGCCAGAGGGTCCAAACATTGGATTAATTAACTCATTATCTTCCTATGCAAAAGTTAATCAATTCGGATTTATGGAAACACCTTACCGTCGTGTTGATCCTGAAACAGGAAAAGTAACCGAGAAGATTGATTACTTAACTGCTGATGAAGAAGATAACTATGTAGTTGCCCAAGCAAATGCGAAGTTAGCTGATGACGGATCTTTTATTGAAGAAAATATTATTGCGCGTTTCCGTGGGGAAAACACGATCGTAAAACGCGAACGTGTTGACTATATGGATGTATCACCTAAACAGGTAGTATCTGCAGCGACAGCATGTATCCCGTTCTTAGAAAACGATGACTCAAACCGTGCGTTAATGGGAGCGAACATGCAACGTCAGGCAGTACCACTATTACAACCACAATCACCATTAGTAGGTACAGGAATGGAGCACATGTCAGCAAGAGACTCAGGTGCTGCAGTAGTAGCTAAGTACAAAGGGATTGTTGAGCGTGTTACAGCCAAAGAAATTCAAGTCCGTCGTCTGATGGATGTTGACGGAAATGAAGTAAAGGGCGATATTGATCGCTACAATTTACTAAAGTTTATTCGTTCTAACCAAGGAACTTGTTATAACCAACGTCCGATCGTCAAAGAGGGCGATGTTGTTACTAAAGGAGAAATCCTTGCAGATGGTCCATCTATGGAACTAGGGGAACTTGCTCTAGGCCGTAACGTAATGGTAGGGTTCATGACGTGGGAAGGGTATAACTACGAGGATGCGATTATCCTTAGTGAGCGTCTTGTAAAAGATGATGTTTATACTTCCATCCATATTGAAGAATATGAATCAGAAGCTCGTGATACTAAGTTAGGACCTGAGGAAATTACTAGAGATATCCCGAACGTTGGTGAAGATGCGCTCCGTAATCTAGATGAGCGTGGAATTATCCGTGTTGGTGCTGAAGTAAAAGATGGCGATATTCTTGTTGGTAAGGTAACTCCAAAAGGGGTAACTGAACTTACTGCTGAAGAACGCCTCTTACATGCAATTTTCGGAGAAAAAGCGCGTGAAGTTCGAGATACATCGCTAAGAGCTCCTCATGGTGGAGACGGTATCATTTTAGATGTAAAAGTTTTCAATCGCGAAGATGGAGATGAGCTTCCACCAGGAGTAAATCAACTTGTACGCGTGTATATTGTTCAAAAACGTAAAATTCATGAAGGCGATAAAATGGCTGGACGCCATGGTAATAAGGGTGTTATCTCGAGAATTATGCCAGAAGAAGATATGCCATATTTACCAGATGGCACGCCAATTGACATCATGCTTAACCCATTAGGGGTACCTTCGCGAATGAACATCGGACAAGTGCTTGAGTTACACCTAGGAATGGCCGCAAGAAAGCTTGGTATTCATGTTGCATCTGCAGTATTTGATGGTGCTCGTGAGGAAGATGTTTGGGGTACGCTTGCAGAAGCAGGTATGGCAAGAGACGGAAAAACCGTTCTTTATGATGGAAGAACTGGTGAGCCGTTCGATAATCGTATTTCAGTTGGAATTATGTATATGATTAAACTTGCTCACATGGTTGACGATAAGCTTCATGCTCGTTCAACTGGACCTTACTCTCTAGTAACCCAGCAGCCGCTTGGTGGTAAGGCGCAATTCGGTGGACAGCGCTTCGGAGAGATGGAAGTTTGGGCACTTGAGGCATATGGTGCGGCTTATACTCTACAAGAAATTCTTACTGTAAAGTCAGATGATGTAGTTGGTCGTGTAAAAACATATGAAGCCATTGTTAAAGGTGAAAACGTTCCAGAGCCTGGTGTTCCTGAATCGTTTAAAGTATTAATTAAGGAACTTCAAAGTTTAGGTATGGATGTTAAGATGTTATCTAGCACTGAAGAAGAAATCGAGATGCGTGATCTTGACGATGATGAAGAACAAGCGAATGATAAGCTTAATTTAAATCTTGAAACTACTGAATCAAACGGATAATCGTAGAACCTGAAAGCCGAAAGGGAGGTTGACCCCTTGATAGATGTAAACAATTTTGAATACATGAAAATTGGTCTTGCTTCACCAAATAAGATCCGATCGTGGTCTCGTGGTGAGGTAAAGAAACCAGAAACGATTAACTATCGTACATTAAAACCAGAAAAAGATGGTCTTTTTTGTGAAAGAATTTTCGGTCCTACAAAAGACTGGGAATGTCATTGTGGTAAGTATAAGCGTGTTCGTTATAAAGGTGTTGTTTGTGACCGATGTGGTGTAGAAGTCACAAGAGCAAAGGTTCGTCGTGAGCGTATGGGGCATATTGAGTTAGCTGCCCCTGTCTCCCACATTTGGTACTTTAAAGGTATCCCTAGCCGAATGGGTCTAGTATTGGATATGTCTCCACGTTCGTTAGAAGAAGTTATTTATTTCGCTTCTTATGTTGTTACAGACGCAGGTGACACTCCACTTGATACAAAACAGCTTCTATCTGAAAAAGAATATCGTACGTATCGTGAAAAATACGGTAAAGGTTTTACAGCGCAAATGGGTGCAGAGGCAATCCGAAAACTTTTATCAGATATTGATTTAGAAAAAGAAGTTGATTTGTTAAAAGAAGAACTAGTAACTGCGCAAGGGCAACGCCGTACAAGAGCAATTAAACGTTTAGAGGTTTTAGAAGCGTTTAGAAACTCTGGGAATGAACCTTCATGGATGATTCTTGACGTACTTCCAGTTATTCCACCTGAACTACGTCCAATGGTTCAGTTAGATGGTGGGCGTTTTGCGACATCTGATCTAAACGATTTATATCGTCGTGTAATTAACCGTAACAATCGTCTTAAGCGTCTGTTAGACCTTGGGGCTCCAAATATTATTGTTCAAAACGAAAAGCGGATGCTTCAAGAAGCTGTTGATGCTTTAATTGATAACGGTCGCCGTGGTCGTCCTGTTACTGGTCCTGGTAACAGACCATTAAAATCGTTATCGCATATGCTTAAAGGGAAGCAAGGACGTTTCCGTCAGAACTTACTAGGAAAACGTGTTGACTACTCAGGTCGTTCGGTAATCGTAGTAGGACCACATTTACAAATGTACCAATGTGGATTACCAAAAGAAATGGCGCTAGAATTATTCAAGCCGTTTGTTATGAAAGAACTAGTAGCTCAAGGAATTGCTCATAACATTAAGAGTGCAAAGCGAAAAGTTGAAAGAGTTCAACCAGAAGTTTGGGATGTACTAGAAGAAGTAATTAGAGAGCATCCGGTTTTACTAAACCGTGCCCCTACGCTTCACCGTCTAGGAATTCAGGCGTTCGAACCAACACTTGTTGAAGGTCGAGCAATTAAGCTTCACCCACTCGTATGTACAGCATATAACGCTGACTTCGATGGTGACCAAATGGCTGTTCACGTTCCGCTTTCTGCAGAAGCACAAGCAGAAGCAAGAATTCTTATGCTTGCAGCTCAAAACATTCTAAACCCGAAAGATGGTAAGCCAGTTGTTACACCGTCTCAGGATATGGTATTAGGTAACTATTACTTAACGTTAGAGCGTAAAGATGCTGTTGGTGAAGGTTTTGTCTTTAAAGATACAAATGAAGCTATTATTGCCTACCAAAATGGTTATGTACATTTACACACTCGTGTAGCCATTCCTGTAGCATCTTTAAAGAAAACGACGTTTACTGAAGAGCAACAATCGCAACTTTTATTGACTTCAGTAGGTAAATTAATTTTTAACGAGATTTTACCTGAAACATTCCCATACATTAACGAGCCATCAATGACAAACTTACAGGTAGCAACTCCTGAGAGATACATTGTACCGATGAATTCAGATGTAAAAGAAATTTTCAGAGAACGTGATGTTGTAACTCCGTTTAAAAAAGGTTTCTTAGGAAATGTCATTGCTGAAGTATTTAAAATCTTTAAGATCTCTGAAACATCAAAAATGCTAGATCGAATGAAAGCATTAGGATTTAAATATTCTACAAAAGCTGGTATTACAGTAGGGGTAGCTGACATTGTTGTATTACCTGAAAAGAAAGAGATTTTAGCAGACGCAGAGTTAAAAGTAGATAGAGTTGTAAAACAATTCCGTCGAGGTTTAATTACTGAAGAAGAGAGATATGATCGTGTTATCTCAATTTGGAGTGCTGCGAAAGATATCATTCAAGAAAAGCTGATGGGTACTCTTGATAAGCTAAATCCGATCTTTATGATGAGTGACTCTGGTGCCCGTGGTAACGCATCGAACTTTACCCAGCTTGCTGGTATGCGTGGACTTATGGCAAACCCATCTGGTCGTATTATTGAGTTACCAATCAAATCAAGTTTCCGTGAAGGGTTAACTGTACTTGAGTACTTTATCTCTACGCATGGTGCTCGTAAAGGTCTTGCCGATACAGCCTTAAAAACGGCTGACTCAGGTTACTTAACTCGTCGTCTAGTAGATGTTGCCCAGGATGTTATCGTTCGTGATGATGATTGTGGTACAGATAGAGGTCTAGAGGTTGCAGCGATTAAAGATGGAACAGAAACAATTGAAGGTTTATATGATCGCTTAGTTGGTCGTTATATCTTTAAGACGCTATACCATCCGGAAACGAAAGAGATTATTATTAGGAAAAATGAGTTGATCTCTGAGGATACTGCTAAGGAAATTGAAGATGCAGGTATTACTCATGTAACCATTCGTTCGGCATTTACGTGTGATACTAGACACGGAGTATGTAAAAAATGTTATGGTCGCAACTTGGCTACAGGTTCAGGTGTTGAGGTTGGGGAAGCAGTTGGTATTATCGCTGCCCAGTCAATCGGAGAGCCTGGAACACAGCTTACGATGCGTACATTCCATACGGGTGGGGTAGCCGGAGACGATATCACTCAAGGTTTACCGCGTATCCAGGAGTTATTTGAAGCGCGTAATCCGAAAGGTCAAGCGGTTATCTCAGAGATCGATGGAAAAGTGATCGATGTTTCTGATGTCACTGATAAGCGTGAAGTAACTGTCCAAGGTGAAATTGAAACTAGAAACTATCCAATTCCTTATGGAGCTAGAATTAAAGTTGCTGTTGGTCAAGAAGTACTCGCTGGTGAAGAGTTAACTGAAGGTTCGATTGATCCTAAAGAATTACTTAAAGTTTCTGGTATTAATGGAGTCCAGGAATACCTGCTACGTGAAGTTCAAAAAGTTTACCGTATGCAAGGGGTAGAAATTGGCGATAAGCACGTTGAGGTAATGGTTCGACAAATGCTTAGAAAAGTAAGAGTCATTGATGCGGGTGATACAGAAGTATTACCAGGATCACTAATTGAAATCCAACACTTCAACGATGCAAATAAGAAAGTGTTAGTTACTGGTGGTCAACCTGCAACAGGTCGTCCAGTTCTACTAGGTATCACAAAAGCATCTCTTGAAACTGATTCATTCTTATCTGCAGCATCATTCCAAGAAACAACTCGTGTTCTTACAGATGCAGCAATTAAAGGTAAGCGTGATGAACTTCTAGGTCTGAAGGAAAATGTAATTATCGGTAAGCTTGTTCCAGCTGGTACTGGTATGCAAAGATACCGTAACATTGACCTTGCATTTGCAGGTCAAGAAGAAGCAGGAGATAGTGAAGTACAGGAAGTTGAAAAAGAAATTGTACTTCATGACTAAAAAATGTTGACACTAATGCATGTGGATGGTATTATATCTAAGTGCGTTAAAAGATACCTGATACTTTGGAGGATAAAACATGTCTTATGAAAAAGTAGCACAGGCTGAAGAAAAAGTTATTGGCACGAAACAAACATTGAAGGCTTTAGAGGATGGGATCGTTAAAGAGTTATATGTTGCTAGTGATGCTGATTATAAAGTAATTTATAAAGTAGTCGCATTAGCAGAAAAAAAAGACGTCCCTACCATAAAAGTTCAATCCATGAAAAAGCTTGGAAAAGCTTGTGGAATTGATGTTTCAGCAGCCACTGTAGCGATATTGAAGTAAACTACGTTTTTGCTAAAGTGTAAAAGCTTTGGCAAAAACGTTACTTTCGGAAATTGATGAACCACCTGGCTCAGTGGTCTTTAAAAATGTTTTAGGGAAGGAGGAAATCAAATGCCTACAATTAACCAATTGGTACGTAAAGGTCGTACAGATAAAGTTAAAAAGTCTGACTCTCCTGCGTTAAACAAAGGTTATAACAGCTTCAAGAAGTCACAAACTAACCAATCTTCACCGCAAAAGCGTGGTGTATGTACTCGTGTTGGTACAATGACTCCGAAAAAACCGAACTCAGCATTACGTAAGTATGCTCGTGTACGTTTAACTAACGGAATTGAGGTTACTGCATACATCCCAGGGATTGGTCACAACTTACAAGAGCACAGCGTAGTTCTTATTCGCGGTGGACGTGTAAAAGACTTACCAGGGGTACGTTACCACATCGTACGTGGAGCTCTAGATACAGCTGGAGTTCAAAACCGTATGCAAGGTCGTTCTAAGTATGGAACTAAGAGACCTAAAGCAGCTAAAAAATAATGTAAGAAAAATAAAATGTTTAATGATTGAAAGGAGGGGAAATAATGCCTCGTAAAGGACCTGTAGCTCGTAGAGATGTATTACCTGATCCGCTTTATAATTCAAAGTTAGTAACTCGTCTAATCAACCGTATCATGGTTGATGGTAAAAGAGGAGTAGCACAAACGATTTTATATAGAGCATTTGATCTAGTTCAAGAACGTACTGGAAATAACCCAATGGAAGTTTTTGAACAAGCTATTAAAAACATCATGCCTGTTCTTGAAGTTAAAGCTCGCCGTGTTGGTGGTGCTAACTATCAAGTGCCGATCGAAGTTAAACCTGAGCGTCGTACGACGTTAGGACTTCGTTGGTTAGTTAACTACTCTCGTCTTCGTGGAGAAAAAACGATGGAAGAGCGTTTAGCTAACGAAATCATGGATGCTGCAAACAACACTGGTGCAGCAGTTAAGAAGCGTGAAGACACGCACAAGATGGCTGAAGCGAACAAAGCATTCGCTCACTATCGTTGGTAGGATCAATCGAACTTATCATATTATTATAGCTAGAGAAGTCGGACGGACGTTTAGTTTTTTACTAAACGTCTATCGTCAGGCTTGTTAAGCTATATACAACTAAAATAATTCTCAACATTAGGAAGGAGAAAGAAACCTATGGCAAGAGAGTTCTCCTTAGAAAAGACACGTAATATCGGTATCATGGCTCACATCGATGCTGGTAAAACAACTTGTACTGAGCGTATTCTTTTCTATACAGGCCGTATCCACAAGATTGGTGAAACTCATGAAGGAGCTTCACAAATGGACTGGATGGAGCAAGAGCAAGAGCGTGGTATTACAATCACATCTGCTGCAACAACTGCTCAATGGAAAGGTCACCGCATCAATATCATCGATACACCTGGACACGTAGACTTCACTGTAGAGGTAGAACGTTCTTTACGTGTACTTGATGGAGCTGTAGCAGTTCTAGATGCACAATCCGGTGTAGAACCGCAAACAGAAACTGTTTGGCGTCAAGCGACTACATATGGTGTTCCACGTGTTGTATTCGTAAACAAAATGGACAAAATGGGTGCAGACTTCTTATATTCAGTAGGAACGTTACATGATCGTTTAGCTGCTAACGCTCATCCGATTCAGTTACCAATTGGTGCTGAGGATGATTTTAATGGTATTATCGACCTTGTAGAAAACGTTGCATACTTCTATGAAGATGATCTTGGTACACGTACTGATGCTAAAGAAATTCCTGAAGAGTATAAGGAATTAGCTGCAGAATGGCGTACAAAGTTAATCGAAGGCGCAGCTGAATTAGATGAAGAATTGATGATGAAATATTTAGAAGGAGAAGAAATCACGAAAGAAGAGCTTAAAGCGGCTATCCGTAAAGCTACAATCAATGTTGATTTCTATCCTGTAGTTTGTGGATCTGCATTTAAGAACAAAGGTGTTCAATTATTATTGGATGCAGTTCTTGAATATTTACCAGCTCCTACAGATGTACCATCAATCAAAGGTACTTTACCTGACAGTGAAGAAGAAGTAACTCGTGAATCAAGTGATGAAGCACCATTCTCAGCACTTGCATTTAAGGTTATGACTGACCCTTACGTTGGTAAACTTACATTCTTCCGTGTATACTCTGGTACAGTAAACTCTGGTTCTTACGTGCTTAACTCAACAAAAGGTAAGCGTGAAAGAATTGGACGTATCCTTCAAATGCATGCGAACTCTCGTGAGGAAATCTCAATGGTTTACTCTGGTGATATCGCAGCTGCAGTTGGTCTTAAGGATACAACAACTGGAGATACATTATGTGAAGAGAAAAACGCTGTAATCTTAGAATCAATGCAATTCCCAGAGCCAGTTATCTCATTATCTGTTGAGCCTAAGTCAAAGGCTGACCAAGATAAAATGGGTATGGCACTTTCGAAGCTTGCTGAAGAAGATCCAACGTTCAAAACTCACACTGATGAAGAAACAGGACAAACGATTATCGCTGGTATGGGTGAGCTTCACTTAGATATCATCGTAGATCGTATGCGTCGTGAATTCAAAGTTGAAGCTAATGTTGGTGCTCCACAGGTTGCTTACCGTGAAACAATCCGTAAATCGGCTAAAGTTGAAGGTAAGTTCGTTCGTCAGTCTGGTGGACGTGGACAATATGGTCACGTTTGGATTGAATTCTCACCACTAGAAGAAGGCGAAGGATTTGTTTTTGAAAACAAAATCGTTGGTGGGGTAGTACCACGTGAATACGTACCTGCTGTTGAAGCTGGTATTAAAGAATCAATGCAAAATGGTATGCTTGCAGGTTATCCTTTATTAGACCTTAAAGCTACTATCTTTGATGGTTCGTACCATGACGTTGACTCTAACGAAATGGCGTTCAAGATCGCTGGATCTATGGCACTTAAGAATGCGAGAGCACATTGTTCTCCAGCTATCCTTGAGCCAATGATGAGAGTTGAAGTTGTTATTCCTGAAGAGTACATGGGAGACATCATGGGAGATGTAACAAGTCGTCGTGGACGTGTAGAAGGTATGGAAGCACGCGGAAATGCGCAAGTAGTTCGTGCAATGGTTCCACTTTCTGAAATGTTCGGTTACGCAACATCTTTACGCTCTCGTACACAAGGACGCGGAACGTACTCTATGCACTTCGATCATTATGAAGAAGTTCCTAAGAGTATCTCTGAAGAAATTATTAAGAAGCAAACAGGACAATAATTTTTTAACATTATTGTATCTAAGAGGAAAATGTTGTAATCTAAGAAAGGTGGTATAAGTACTACCTTTCCTATAATTATAAATATATATTTGAATATTTAAGGGAGGCTTTTCAAAATGGGTAAAGAAAAATTTGACCGTTCGAAAACGCATGCTAACATTGGTACAATCGGACACGTTGACCATGGTAAAACTACATTAACTGCTGCAATCTCTACAGTTCTTCATAAGAAGTCTGGTAAAGGTACAGCTATGGCTTATGATCAAATCGATGGTGCTCCTGAAGAGCGTGAGCGTGGTATCACAATCTCAACTGCACACGTTGAGTACGAAACTGATGCTCGTCACTATGCACACGTTGACTGCCCAGGACATGCTGACTATGTTAAAAACATGATCACTGGTGCTGCTCAAATGGACGGCGGTATCTTAGTAGTATCTGCTGCTGATGGCCCAATGCCACAAACTCGTGAGCACATTCTTTTATCTCGTCAAGTAGGTGTACCTTACCTTGTTGTATTCATGAACAAGTGTGACATGGTAGACGACGAAGAATTACTTGAATTAGTAGAAATGGAAGTTCGTGACCTTCTTTCTGAATACGACTTCCCAGGAGATGACATTCCTGTAATCAAAGGTTCTGCTCTTAAAGCTCTTGAAGGAGATGCTGAGTGGGAAGCTAAAATCTTCGAACTTATGGATGCTGTTGACTCTTACATCCCAACACCACCTCGTGAAACTGACAAGCCTTTCATGATGCCTGTTGAGGACGTATTCTCAATCACTGGACGTGGAACAGTTGCTACTGGACGCGTTGAGCGTGGAGTAGTTAAAGTTGGGGATGTAGTTGAAATCCTTGGTTTAACTGAAGAGCCAAAATCAACAACTGTAACTGGTGTTGAAATGTTCCGTAAGCTTCTTGACTATGCTGAAGCTGGAGACAACATTGGTGCATTACTTCGTGGTGTATCTCGTGATGACATCCAACGTGGACAAATCCTTGCTAAGCCAGGAACTGTTAAAGCACACACTAAGTTCAAATCAGAAGTTTATGTTCTTTCAAAAGAAGAAGGTGGACGTCATACTCCATTCTTCTCTAACTACCGTCCACAGTTCTACTTCCGTACAACTGACGTAACTGGAATCATCCAACTTCCAGAAGGCGTTGAGATGGTAATGCCTGGAGACAACATCGAAATGACTGTTGAACTAATCGCTCCAATCGGTATCGAAGAAGGAACTAAGTTCTCTATTCGTGAAGGTGGCCGTACTGTAGGCGCTGGAGTAGTTGCAACAATCGTTGAGTAATTCATAGTAAAAAGGTAGCTCTTTCGGGAGCTACCTTTTTGTTTTGGTGTTGTACTATTTATGAAGAAACAAGTAAGGTTTAGGTAGTAAAAATATATTGACCTAGGTCTGGTAGGAAATGTGTGTAACCATGTTCGAATCGCTGTGGATCGAACACGAAATAGCCTGGAGTAATGAAAAAGAGGTTCGAATCGGTGTGAATCGAGCAAGGTTTGGTAGGAAATGTGTGTAATCATGTTCGAATCGCCGTGGATCGAACACGAAATAGCCTGCAGCAATGAAAAAGGAGTTCGAATCGATGTGAATCGAGCAAGGTCTGGTAGGAAATGTGTGTAATCATGTTCGAATCGCTGTGGATCGAACACGAAATAGCCTGGAGTAATGAAAAAGGAGTTCGAATCGATGTGAATCGAGCAAGGTTTGGTCGGGAATGTGTGTAATCATGTTCGAATCGCCGTGGATCGAACACACGAAATAGCCTGAAGTAATGAAAAAGAGGTTCGAATGGGTGTGAATCGAACAAGGTCTGGTAGGAAATGTGTGTAATCATGTTCGAATTGCTGTGGATCGAACACGAAATAGCCTGGAGCAATGAAAAAGAGGTTCGAATCGGTGTGAATCGAGCAAGGTTTGGTAGGGAATGTGTGTAATCATGTTCGAATCGCCGTGGATCGAACACGAAATAGCCTGGAGCAATGAAAAAGGAGTTCGAATCGATGTGAATCGAGCAAGGTTTGGTAGGGAATGTGTGTAATCATGTTCGAATCGCCGTGGATCGAACACGAAATAGCCTGGAGCAATGAAAAAGGAGTTCGAATCGATGTGAATCGAGCAAGGTCTGGTAGGGAATGTGTGTAATCATGTTCGAATCGCTGTGGATCGAACACGAAATAGCCTGGAGTAATGAAAAAGGAGTTCGAATCGATGTGAATCGAGCAAGGTTTGGTAGGAAATGTGTGTAATCATGTTCGAATCGCTGTGGATTGAACACGAAATAGCCTGAAAAAGGAGTTCGAATCGCCTCGGATTGAGCAAGGATAATACTGTTGTTGTATATTAAAATTCATGTCCGAGCTAATACGAACTTTCATAACACATTCCTAATGTTGTCTTGAACCAATACTGTATCTAATTATAGCGATTGAGTAGCCTATTATCTTTTGATGTAGTGAATAGCTTTACCGCGTCCCACGATATCAAAGTTTTTCAAAAGTATTTTTTGTATTATTCTTTTAGATTTGATTATCGCACACCATTCCCAAACATTGTTTTTGGTAATTTTTCTATTAGGAAATAATAATAATAGCTCATCTATACTTCGTAATACCCCAGTTTCTACTTTCTCATGGTAATTGCATCTTTTACAATTAAACAAGTTGAGTTTAGCTATGTCAGTATAGAATGCGCCACAACATGGACAGTTTATTCCCTTTTTTAATTGTTCATAACAATAACTTGGTACTTGGCTATAGGGGTTTTTCTCAATGTGAAGATTAATTAACTTTTCCGCTAACCTAAAATGTCTGGCATCTAATTGCAACGTATTTCCAATTACCTCATTTAAATAACGGTTAAGTTGTGTAGGATATATAATTGGTAGATTAGGTGGAGCACAATATAGATGAAACTCTGGATGAATAAAAACTAGGCGCCCTTCAATAGCGGATTTGAAACCAATCTGACGGAGTAAACGGCGTAACGATGATTCACAACGTTGTAGTTGAGTTAGAGGGTTTTTAATTTCAGATTTAGTTAAAGTAAACCAGTTATTTGCTTCAAAGAGATAATCTCCTTCAAAATTTTTCACTTCAAACAAATAAGTTATCTCAGGGGCTATTATTACCTTATCAATTTGAAATAAAGTTTCATTAATTTTGAGCAGTAGATCATTAAGTATGATCCAGTTATTTCTAAGATGATCAATCCTAGCATCAAAAGCTAACTCTCCTTTGTAGCCCTTTTCTAGATTGAAATAATAAAGCTTGTCCTTTTCTAACAGTTCCTTACGCAAATTTAACTTGCGAAAAATAAGTAACTCTTCGCTTTCCTCTCGAGCTTTAGTAATCATAAACCACTTCCTCTCCGATTAATACCTTAATCTTACAACTAGCCATAGCAATATACAACTCTTATTATATAGAAGAAACACGATTACCCCACAGACCTTTCCCACCAAAAACCACAATAAACTCAGCAATCTCCACTAAAATCACCACTGGAAATATTTATATACCGTATAAATGCATAAATTTTTTATAGAAAGCTTGCATTCGGTGAAGCTTGTCTATATAATAGGAAAAGTGCGACCGACTAGAAACAGAAAACACTTGCTTTCTTCTAGTATAATCATTATAATAGATAATGTTGGTCGTTGACAGCGATGATGTGGAAGGTTGCTGACACACCCGAGCCCGTTGCCATGGTGAAGGTGAGGAAATTTTCACGGAGTATGTCTGTTTATAAAATGGACGATAAAGGAGGTTATCAAATGGCAAAGCAAAAAATTCGCATTCGTTTAAAGGCTTATGATCACAGAATTCTAGATCAATCTGCTGAGAAAATCGTAGAAACAGCTAAACGTTCAGGTGCTCAGGTTTCTGGACCGATCCCTCTTCCTACAGAGAAGTCAATCTACACGATTTTAAGAGCGGTTCATAAGTATAAAGATTCTCGTGAGCAGTTTGAAATGCGCACGCATAAGCGTCTAATTGATATTGTGAACCCAACTCCACAAACTGTGGATGCTTTAATGCGTTTAGACTTACCGTCAGGCGTAGATATCGAAATCAAGCTTTAATAGTTAGACCAAACAAAAATCAAATGGCAAACAACTATAAATTACTTATATCAGGAGGTGTGACTCATGACCAAAGGAATCTTAGGGAAAAAATTAGGAATGACTCAAGTATTCACTGAAAAAGGCGACGTGGTACCAGTAACTGTTATCGAAGCTAGTCCAAACGTTGTTCTTCAAAAGAAATCAGTTGAATCAGACGGATATGTTGCGATCCAATTAGGATATGACGATGTGAAAGCATCTCGCGTAACTAAGCCAGCAAAAGGTCATGCTGAAAAGGCCAATGCTAATCCTAAGCGCTACATGAAGGAAATTCGTGGCACAGATTTTGCTGCTTACGAAGTTGGTCAAGAGATCAAAGTAGATACATTTAGTGAAGGTGACATCGTAGACGTTACCGGTATTTCTAAAGGAAAAGGTTTCCAAGGATCTATCAAACGTCATAACCAATCTCGTGGACCAATGGCTCACGGATCGCGTTATCACCGTCGTCCTGGTTCGATGGGACCAGTTGCCCCTAACCGCGTATTCAAAGGTAAATTATTACCTGGACGTATGGGTGGAGAACAAATCACTGTTCAAAATTTAGAGATCGTTAAGGTAGATACAGAGCGTAACTTACTTTTAGTAAAAGGTAATGTACCAGGAGCTAGAAAAGGCTACGTAACTATCAAGAGCGCTGTTAAAGCGAACTAATCGACAGAAAGAAAGGAGGATACCTCATGCCTAAAGTTGCATTATTTAACCAAAACGGAACGCAAGTTGGTGATATCGAATTATCAGATGCTGTGTTCGGTATTGAGCCAAATGAAAGTGTATTACATGATGCTGTTGTAATGCAGCAAGCTTCATTACGTCAAGGTACACATGATGTAAAAGGACGTTCAGAAGTTCGTGGTGGTGGACGTAAACCATGGCGTCAAAAAGGAACTGGTCGTGCAAGACAAGGTTCTATCAGATCACCTCAATGGGTTGGTGGTGGAGTAGTATTCGGACCAACGCCACGTAGCTATAGCTACAAATTACCTAAAAAAGTACGTCGTTTAGCGATCAAATCAGCTTTAGCTTCAAAAGTAATTGCTGAAGAAATCGTAGTGCTTGAAGGTTTACAATTAGATGCTCCAAAAACAAAAGAAATGGTGGCAATTTTAAGTAGCTTATCAGCTGACCGTAAAGCGTTAGTAGTTACTGCTGATTACAACGATAACGTTGCATTATCAGCTCGTAACATCCCTGGAGTAACTTTTGTTACTGCTGAAGGAATTAACGTTCTTGACGTGTTAAAGCATGACAAACTAGTTATCACTAAAGACGCCGTTCAAAAGGTAGAGGAGGTGCTAGCGTAATGGAAAACGCACGTGATATCATTAAGCGCCCCGTGATTACAGAACGTTCAACTGATTTAATGTCAGAAAAGAAATATACTTTCGAAGTAGACGTTCGAGCAAATAAAACTCAAGTTAAAGACGCGATTGAAGAGATCTTTGGAGTGAAAGTAGCTAACGTTAACACGATGAATTACAAGGGTAAGTTCAAGAGATTTGGACGTCACTCAGGATATACGCCTCGTCGTAAAAAAGCAATCGTTACGTTAACTGCTGAAAGCAAAGAATTAGAATTCTTTGAAGGTGTTTAAGTTTTAAGTGAAGGAGGGAAATAACAATGCCGATTAAAAAGTATAAACCGACCAGTGCCGGACGTCGTGGAATGTCTGTACTTGACTTCCAAGAGATCACTACTGACAAGCCGGAAAAATCGTTACTAGCGCCGATTCATAGAAAAGGCGGACGTAATAACCAAGGTAAATTGACAGTACGTCATCAAGGTGGCGGACACAAGCGTCAATACCGTGTAATTGACTTCAAACGTAATAAAGATGGTATTCCAGGACGCGTTGCTACGATCGAATACGATCCAAACCGTACTGCTAATATCGCTTTAATCAACTATGTAGATGGAGAAAAGCGTTACATTCTAGCACCAAAAGGTCTTAAAGTTGGTATGGAAGTAATGAGTGGTCCAACTGCTGATATTAAAGTAGGTAACTCTTTACCATTAATCAACATCCCAGTAGGTACTGTTATTCATAACATTGAGTTAAAGCCAGGTAAAGGTGGACAATTAGTTCGTTCTGCTGGTACAGAAGCTCAACTGTTAGGTAAAGAAGGGGCATATGTACTAGTTCGCTTAAATTCAGGTGAAACTCGTATGATCCTATCTAATTGCCGTGCTACTGTTGGTCAAGTTGGTAACCTTGAGCATGAACTTGTGAACATTGGTAAAGCGGGTCGTTCTCGTTGGTTAGGTATTAGACCTACAGTTCGTGGTTCTGTAATGAACCCTAATGACCATCCACACGGTGGTGGTGAAGGTCGTTCACCAATCGGACGTAAATCACCAATGTCTCCATGGGGCAAACCAACTCTTGGATACAAAACTCGTAAGAAAAATAAACATTCCGACAAGTACATTGTACGTCGTCGTAAAAAATAACGGGATTGCACTACGGTTCAAAAGAGCCGTAGCACAATCGCGAAGGGAGGCACACTCATGGGTCGTAGCTTAAAAAAGGGACCTTTTGTCGATGATCACTTGATGAAAAAAGTTGTTGAATTAAACGAAAAAGACGAGAAGAAAGTAATTAAATCTTGGTCACGTCGTTCAACAATCTTCCCAGATTTTATTGGTCATACAATTGCAGTTTATGATGGACGCAAACATGTACCAGTTTATGTATCTGAAGATATGGTGGGTCATAAGTTAGGTGAATTTGCACCTACAAGAACTTATAAAGGCCATGCTGCAGATGATAAGAAAACAAGACGTTAATATGAGAGGAGGTACTCTATATGCAAGCGAAAGCAGTTGCTAAACAAGTGCGTATTGCTCCTCGTAAGGTTCGTCTAGTAGTAGACTTAATTCGGGGCAAGCAAGTTGGTGAAGCTGTAGCGATCCTACGCCACACACCTAAAGCAGCTTCTCCAGTAGTAGAAAAGCTGTTAAACTCTGCTATTGCAAATGCTGAACACAACTATGAAATGGACGTAAACAAACTAGTTGTTAGTGAAGTATTTGTTGATGAGGGAGTTACTTTAAAAAGATTCCGTCCTCGCGCTATGGGACGTGCAAGTAGAATTAACAAACGCGCTAGTCATATTACTATCGTTGTTTCAGAAAAGAAGGAGGGGTAAAGCGTGGGTCAAAAAGTAAATCCGATAGGACTTCGTGTAGGAATTATTCGTGACTGGGAGTCAAAATGGTACGCTGAAAAGGACTATGCTGATCTATTACACGAAGACTTAAAAATTCGTGAATATATCGAAAAGCGTCTTAAGGATGCATCTGTATCTAAAATTGAAATCGAACGCGCTGCAAACCGTGTGAATGTAACAATCCATACAGCTAAGCCTGGGATGGTAATCGGTAAAGGTGGATCTGAAGTTGAAGCACTTCGCAAAGCTTTAAACCAACTTACTAACAAGCGAGTTCACATCAACATTTTTGAAATTAAGCAAGCTGATTTAGATGCTAAATTAGTTGCAGAAAATATTGCTCGTCAATTAGAAAACCGTATTTCTTTCCGTCGTGCAATGAAGCAAGCAATCCAACGCACAATGCGTGCTGGAGCAAAAGGTATTAAAACTCAAGTATCTGGTCGTCTAGGCGGAGCAGATATCGCTCGTTCTGAACACTATAGCGAAGGAACTGTTCCACTTCACACTTTACGTGCTGATATTGATTACGGAACAGCAGAAGCTGACACTACTTATGGTAAGCTAGGAATTAAAGTCTGGATTTACCGTGGTGAAGTCCTTCCAACGAAAGGAACGAAAAAAGAGGAAGGAGGAAAATAATCATGTTATTACCTAAACGTGTAAAATATCGTCGCGAACATAGAGGAAAAATGCGCGGAAAAGCAAAAGGTGGTACCGAAGTACATTTTGGTGAGTTTGGTCTACAAGCTACAGAAGCTTCTTGGGTTACTAACCGTCAGATTGAATCTGCTCGTCGTGCAATGACTCGTTATATGAAGCGTGGCGGTAAAGTTTGGATTAAAATTTTCCCATCAAAGCCATATACAGCTAAGCCTCTTGAGGTGCGAATGGGTTCCGGTAAAGGTGCTCCTGAAGGATGGGTAGCAGTAGTTAAACCAGGTAAAGTTATGTTTGAAATCGCAGGTGTATCTGAAGAAGTAGCACGTGAAGCATTACGTTTAGCTGCTCACAAATTACCTGTAAAATGTAAATTCGTAAAACGCGAAGAAGTGGGTGGTGACGCAAATGAAAGCTAATGAGATCCGTAACTTAACCACTGCCGAGATCGAACAGAAAGCAAAGTCACTGAAAGAAGAGTTATTCAACCTACGCTTTCAATTAGCGACTGGACAGTTAGACAATCCAGCCCGCATTCGTGAAGTTCGTAAAGCAATAGCTCGTGCAAAAACAGTATTGCGTGAGAGAGAGCTAGGAATAACTAACGAATAATTTGAAAGGAGGTTTGCGCAATGACTGAGCGTAATCAACGTAAGGAATATACTGGTAGAGTTGTTTCTGACAAAATGGACAAAACAATCACGGTATTAGTAGAAACTTACAAAACTGATAAGTTGTACGGCAAACGTGTTAAGTATTCAAAGAAATTAAAAGCACATGATGAAAATAACACTGCAAAGATCGGTGATATCGTTAAAATTATGGAAACTCGTCCTTTATCAAAAGATAAGCGTTTCCGTTTAGTAGAAATCGTTCAAGAAGCGGTAATTATTTAATAGTGAAAGATCTTGTATTGTTTCCGAAGGGAGGTAAGATCGTATGATTCAACAAGAAACTCGTTTAAAAGTTGCTGATAACTCAGGTGCACGTGAAGTACTTTGTATTAAGGTATTAGGTGGTTCAGGCCGCAAAACAGCTAACATTGGTGATGTAATTGTTTGCTCGGTGAAACAAGCAACACCAGGCGGCGTTGTCAAGAAAGGTGACGTTGTTAAAGCTGTAATCGTTCGTACAAAGACTGGTGCTCGTCGTAATGACGGTTCTTATATCAAATTTGATGAAAATGCAGCAGTTATTATTAAAGAAGATAAGAGTCCTCGTGGAACTCGTATTTTTGGACCTGTTGCCCGCGAGCTTCGTGAAAAGCAATTCATGAAAATCGTTTCCCTTGCTCCAGAAGTTCTATAATCATGAACGGACTAATTAGAAATTGCCTTTTAAGGAGGTGCGATTATGTCAACACCTAAAATGCATGTTAAAAAAGGTGACACTGTAAAAGTGATCTCTGGTAAAGATAAAGGAAAACAAGGCGTTATTTTAGAAGCGTACCCAACTAAAGGTCGTGTTCTTGTAGAAGGAATTAACATGGTTAAGAAACATGCGAAACCATCTCAAGCGAACCCACAAGGCGGTATCATCAATATGGAAGCGCCGATTGCTTCATCTAACGTTATGCCACTTGATCCAAAAACAGGTGAACCTACACGTGTAGGATATAAAGTAGAGAACGGTAAAAAAGTACGTATTGCAAAAAAATCTGGCGAAGTTTTAGATAAGTAGTCAGGTCCTGAAAGGAGGTCAATCACATGAATCGTTTAAAAGAGAAGTACCAAAACGAGATCGTTCCTTCTCTAGTTGAGAAATTTAACTACAGTTCAGTAATGGCTGTACCGAAGGTAGAAAAGATCGTTGTAAACATGGGTGTTGGAGACGCTGTTTCTAACGCAAAGGCTCTAGATAAAGCTGTTGAAGAATTAACTCAAATTACAGGTCAAAAGCCACTTATCACAAAAGCTAAAAAATCTATCGCAGGATTTAAGCTTCGTGAAGGTATGCCAATCGGTGCGAAGGTTACTCTTCGTGGCGAGCGCATGTATGAGTTCTTAGACAAATTAATTTCAGTTTCACTTCCACGTGTACGTGACTTCCGTGGAATTTCTAAAAAGGCATTTGACGGCCGTGGAAACTATACATTAGGTGTTAAAGAGCAATTAATCTTCCCAGAAGTTGATTATGATAAAGTAGATAAAGTTCGTGGTATGGATATCGTAGTAGTAACTACTGCTAATACTGACGAAGAAGCTCGTGAATTATTAACATTAATGGGTATGCCATTTCAAAAATAGTCGGTAAATATTTGAAGAAGGAGTGAAAACTTTGGCGAAAAAGTCTATGATTGCAAAGCAGAAGCGCCCTCAAAAGTTCAAAGTGCAAGAGTATACTCGTTGCGAACGTTGTGGTCGTCCTCACTCAGTCATTCGTAAATTTAAATTATGTCGGATTTGCTTCCGTGAGTTAGCACATAAAGGACAAATCCCTGGCGTTAAAAAAGCAAGCTGGTAATTTCCAAGTACGGAAGGAGGTAAAACAGATGGTCATGACAGATCCTATTGCAGATATGCTTACTAGAATTCGTAATGCGAACACTGTTCGCCACGAAAAACTTGAGCTACCTGCATCAAAGTTAAAAAAAGAAGTCGCAGAAATCCTTAAGCGTGAAGGTTTCGTTCGCGATGTTGAATATATTGAAGATAGCAAACAAGGTATCATCCGCATTTTCTTAAAATACGGCGGGAACAATGAGCGTGTCATTTCAGGACTTAAGCGTATTAGTAAGCCAGGCTTACGTGTATATGCTAAAGCTACTGAAGTACCTCGTGTTCTTGGTGGTTTAGGAATTGCGATCGTATCTACTTCTAACGGAATTCTTACTGATAAAGAAGCACGTCAACAACAAATCGGCGGAGAAATCTTAGCTTACGTTTGGTAAGAATATTGAAATGAAACGGAGGTGTATCGGATGTCTCGTATTGGTAATAAACCAGTTCAAATTCCATCTGGTGTAACAGTAACATTAGACAATACAAACATTACTGTAAAAGGACCTAAAGGTGAACTTACTCGTGAGTTACACCCTGACATGATTGTAAAAGTAGAAGAAAATACTCTTACAGTAGAGCGTCCTTCTGATAATAAATTACACCGTTCGTTACACGGTACTACTCGTAGTATCATCAGCAACATGGTTGAAGGTGTAACGAATGGCTATGAAAAGAAATTAGAATTAATCGGTGTTGGTTACCGTGCTTCTAAACAAGGAACGAAGCTTGTTCTTAACGTTGGGTATTCTCACCCAGTTGAAATCGAGCCTGAAGCTGGTGTTGAAGTAGAAGTGCCTGCTAATACAAAGATCACTGTAAAAGGTATTGATAAAGAGCGTGTTGGTGCTTTAGCATCTAATATCCGTGCTGTACGTGCTCCTGAGCCTTACAAAGGTAAAGGAATTCGTTATGAAGGTGAATTCGTTCGTCGTAAAGAAGGAAAAACTGGTAAGAAGTAAGCAATAAGATAACGGAAAGGACTGACGTTCAATGATTACGAAGCCAAGTAAAAATCTGGCACGTAAGAAGAGACATGCTCACGTTCGTCGTACGATCACTGGAACTGCAGCTCGTCCTCGTTTAAATGTATTCCGTTCTTCTAAGCACATCTATGCACAACTTATTGATGATGTTGCAGGTGTAACTGTTGCAAGTGCTAACAGCTTAGACAAAGAACTTAATCTTGAAAACGGCGGGACGATTGAAGCAGCTCAAAAGGTTGGAGAGCTTGTAGCTAAACGTGCTATAGAAAAAGGTTATGAAACAATTGTATTTGACCGTGGTGGATACTTATACCATGGACGTGTTAAAGAATTAGCAGACGCAGCCAGAGCAGCTGGATTGCAATTCTAAATAACAAAGGAGGGAAAATAATGCGCATTGACCCAAATACTTTGGAACTAGAAGAAAAAGTAGTAGCGGTCAACCGTGTAGCAAAAGTTGTTAAAGGTGGACGTCGTTTCCGCTTTGCTGCATTGGTTGTTGTTGGAGATAAAAATGGTCACGTTGGTATGGGTATGGGTAAAGCTCAAGAAGTACCAGAAGCAATTCGTAAGGCAATTGAAGACGCAAAGAAAAACCTAGTAACGGTGCCGATCGTTGGAACTACAATTCCACATCAAATTATCGGTCACTTCGGAGCTGGTAATGTATTATTAAAGCCTGCAAGTGAAGGTACAGGAGTTATCGCTGGTGGACCAGTTCGTGCGGTACTAGAACTTGCTGGTGTTGGTGACATCTTATCTAAGTCTTTAGGTTCAAACAACCCTATCAATATGGTTCGTGCGACAATTACTGGACTTAAAAACTTAAAAAGAGCTGAAGATGTTGCAAAATTACGCGGGAAATCCGTAGAAGAACTATTAGGATAAGGAGGGAACGTAAATGGCTAAGAAATTAGAAATTACCCTCACTAGAAGCTTAATTGGTCGCCCTGAGGATCAACGTGTGACTGTTAACACTTTAGGTTTACGTAAAATGCATCAAACAGTAGTACAAGAAGATAACGCTGCTATCCGTGGTATGGTTAACAAAGTATCTCACTTACTAACTGTTAAAGAAATAGAAGCTTAATTTTTAGATTGAGGAGGTGTCAACATGAAACTTCACGAACTTAAACCTGCTGAAGGTTCTCGTAAAGAACGTAATCGTGTAGGACGTGGTATCGGTTCTGGTAACGGAAAAACTGCTGGACGTGGACATAAAGGTCAAAATTCACGTTCTGGTGGTGGAGTAAGACCAGGTTTTGAGGGTGGTCAAAACCCATTATACCGTCGTCTTCCGAAACGCGGATTTACAAACCCAACTCGAAAAGAATTTGCGATCCTTAACCTTGATCAGTTAAATCGCTTCGAAGAAGGTACAGAAGTAACTCCTGAGTTACTACTAGAAACAGGCGTTGTAAGTAATGCAAAGGACGGAATTAAAATCCTCGGTAACGGTAAGCTAGAAGTAAAGCTTACAGTTAAGGCTAACAAATTCTCTGCTTCTGCAGTAGAAGCAATTGAAGCTGCTGGCGGAAAAACTGAGGTGATTTAATGTTTCAGACGATCTCCAATATTATGCGTGTGGGTGATTTGCGACGTAAAGTCTTTTTCACCCTGCTAATGCTCATTGTTTTTAGGATCGGTGCATTTATTCCTGTTCCTGGAGCTAATGCCGATGTGCTTAAGTTTCAAGATTCAATGAATGCTTTTGGTTTCTTAAATACCTTTGGTGGAGGTGCCCTTGAGAACTTTTCGATTTTCGCAATGGGAATTATGCCTTACATCACTGCATCAATCATCGTGCAATTATTGCAAATGGATGTAGTGCCAAAGTTTGCAGAATGGGCAAAACAAGGAGAAGCGGGAAGACGTAAATTAGCTCAGTTTACCCGCTATGGAACAATCGTACTAGGTTTTATACAAGCGATTGGAATGTCGATTGGTTTTAATCGACTAGTTCCAGGGTTAATTCCTAATCCTAGTGTAGGAAAATACATTTTTATCGCATTAGTATTAACTGCAGGTACAGCCTTTTTAATGTGGTTGGGTGAGCAAATTACTGCAAAAGGTGTTGGAAATGGTATTTCCATCTTAATCTTTGGTGGTATTGCAGCTGGAATCCCTAACGCGGCAAACCAAGTGTATGCTACAAGACTTGAGAATGCTGGCGACCAATTATTTATAAATTTAATAGTAGTTATTTTATTGTTACTAATTCTTTTAGCAATCGTTGTTGGTGTTATCTTCGTGCAACAAGCACTAAGAAAAATTCCAGTTCAATATGCAAAAAGATTAGTGGCTGGAAAACCTCAAGGTGGCGGTTCAACCCATTTACCGTTAAAAGTTAACGCTGCGGGGGTAATTCCTGTTATCTTTGCAATGTCACTGTTCATATTTCCACCAACAATTGCTGGATTTATAGGTGACAATAATGCGGTAGCTGGCTGGATCACACGTTACTTTGACTTTTCTAACCCAATTGGGATGCTTGTCTATGCAGCTTTAATCATTGGGTTTACGTATTTCTATACGTTTATTCAAGTTAATCCAGAACAAATGGCAGAAAACCTTAAAAAACAAGGTGGATATGTTCCTGGCATTCGTCCCGGTAAAACAACACAAGTTTACTTAACTAGAATTTTATATCGTTTAACTTTTGTTGGTGCGATTTTCTTAGCTGTTATTTCGATTATTCCAGCCCTATTTACAACAGGACTTAACTTACCATCAGCTGTGCAAATTGGCGGAACTGGGTTGTTAATCGTTGTTGGTGTAGCATTGGATACGATGAAGCAAATTGAAAGTCACCTTATTAAGCGACACTATAAAGGATTTATTAAGTAAGTAGGGAAGTGGGGAGTAATTCCCCATGCCCAAGTTGTAAAATGGACGATGGAGGGATAAACAATGAACCTTATTTTAATGGGTCTACCAGGTGCTGGTAAGGGCACACAAGCTGATAAAATCGTAGAAAAATATGGGATCCCGCATATTTCTACTGGTGATATGTTTCGAGCGGCAATTAAAGGTGGTACTGAGCTAGGTAAACAAGCAAAAGCATTTATGGATGCTGGTAACCTTGTTCCTGATGAAGTAACGATTGGTATTGTCCGTGAGAGATTAAGTAATGAAGATTGTAATAAAGGCTTTTTACTTGATGGATTTCCGAGAACTGTTGCTCAAGCAGAAGCATTGGAAACAATGTTAGCTTCTTTAGAACGTAAGATTGACTCTGTCATCTATGTAGAAGTTCCAAAAGAAGAACTATTTGAACGTTTAACTGGGCGTTGGGTTTCGCCTACTTCTGGTGCAAGTTATCATGTTAAGTTTAACCCTCCTAAAGTTGAGGGGATTTGTGATAAGGACGGTAGTCAACTTATCCAACGTGACGATGACAAACCAGAAACAGTTGCTAATCGTTTAGAAGTAAATCTGCAACAAGCACAACCATTAATTGACTTTTACTCTGAAAAGGGATTATTAGCAGAGGTTAATGGTAATCAAGAAATTTCAAAAGTCTTTGAAGATATAGATCAACTTTTGAAAGGGATTAATGAATGATTATCTGTAAGACGCCTCGTGAACTAGACATTATGCGTGTTGCTGGTAAGATTGTTGCATTGACCCATCAAGAGTTACAAAAATATATTAAACCCGGCATTACTACAAAGGAATTAGATTCGATTGCTGAGAAGTTTATCAGGCAACATGATGCGATTCCATCTTTTAAAGGCTATAATGGATTTACCGGAAGTATTTGTGCTTCAGTCAATGAAGAGTTGGTTCACGGAATTCCAGGAGATCGACTATTAAAGAACGGTGATATCATTAGTATTGACATTGGTGCCAAGTATAATGGATATCATGGAGATTCTGCATGGACATATGCAGTGGGTGAAATTTCTGACGAAACACAGAAGCTTTTAGATGTGACTGAACAGTCCTTATATAAAGGACTTGAAGAAGCAAAGCCAGGTGAACGGTTATCAAATATCTCCCATGCAATACAAACATATGTAGAATCATATGGCTTCTCTGTAGTTCGTGAGTATGTTGGCCATGGTATTGGTCAAAACTTACATGAAGATCCACAAATTCCACACTTTGGACCTCCTAATAAAGGACCAAGGTTGAAGCCTGGAATGGTACTTGCAGTCGAACCGATGGTAAACGCAGGAAAACGCTATGTTCGGACACTTCCTGATAATTGGACGGTTGTAACTACTGATGGAAAGATGTGTGCTCATTTCGAACATACTATTGCAATTGTGGAGACAGGGTATGAAATTCTAACGAAAGCCTAGGTGATGGTGATTAATTATGATGGATCCTGATTCGGTACCGCGTATAGGTCAAATTGTACGAATTTTAAAAGGCAGAGATGCTGGTGGTGTAGCATGTATTATTCATATTGTAGATTCTCGTTTCGTCCTTATTGCTGATGGTGATAAACGAAAAGTTGATCGATCAAAGAAAAAGAATGTCAATCACTTAGAATTATTTGACTTTATTTCTCCAGAAGTAAAAAATAGTATTGAACAAACGGGTCGTGTAACCAATGCGAAGTTGCGACATGCAATTTCCACTTTTATGAACGATAACAATTTCCTGATGGAAGGAGAGTAAATTCATGGCCAAAGAAGATGTAATCGAGGTAGAAGGTACGGTCATTGAGCCGCTACCAAATGCCATGTTCCGAGTAGAGCTTGAAAATGGACATAAAATATTAGCTCATGTTTCAGGTAAAATTCGTATGCACTTTATTCGCATTTTACCAGGAGACAAAGTAACTGTTGAATTGTCACCGTATGACTTAACACGTGGGCGTATCACGTATCGTTTTAAATAATCGTGAAGGCACTCCGTAGTACTAGGGAGGTAAAAAACATGAAGGTAAGACCATCAGTCAAACCGATTTGTGAAAAATGCAAAGTAATCCGTCGAAAAGGTACGGTTATGGTTATTTGCGAAAACCCTAAGCATAAACAAAAACAAGGTTAACAATAAGGAGGTGCAGGTTTAAATGGCACGTATTGCTGGTGTAGACATTCCTCGTGATAAGCGAGTGGTTGTGTCTTTAACATACGTATTCGGTATCGGTAGAACTAGAGCTTCTCAAATCCTTGCTGAAGCTGGAGTTTCAGAAGATACTCGTGTACGCGATCTAACAGAAGAAGAACTTGGTAAGATCCGTGATGTAATTGATGGATACAAAGTAGAAGGTGACCTTCGTCGTGAAATCTCATTAAACATCAAACGTTTAATCGAAATTGGTTGCTATCGTGGTGTTCGTCACCGTCGTGGTTTACCAGTTCGTGGACAAAATTCGAAAAACAATGCTCGTACACGTAAAGGACCTCGTCGTACTGTAGCAAACAAGAAGAAGTAAAGGAGGTAGCATAGCATGGCAAAAGGTAAAACAACTCGTCCTAAACGTCGCGCTCGTAAAAATATTGAAGCTGGTGTTGCTCACATCCGCTCAACGTTTAACAATACAATCGTGACAATCACTGACACACAAGGAAACGCAATTTCTTGGGCTAGTGCTGGTGGATTAGGATTTAAAGGATCTCGTAAGTCAACTCCGTTCGCAGCTCAAATGGCAGCAGAATCTGCTGGTAAAGCAGCAATGGAACATGGCATGAAGACACTTGAAGTTTCTGTTAAAGGACCAGGCGCTGGTCGTGAAGCAGCTATTCGTTCATTACAAGCAGTAGGACTTGAAGTAAGCATGATCCGTGACGTTACTCCAGTTCCACATAATGGCTGCCGTCCACCAAAACGTCGTCGCGTGTAAAAAAAGAAATCGAATTATTGTATAGATTTCCTTGAATTGTCAATAATGTGTAAGAAGTTATTTTTAGTTAATTAAAGTATAATTCTTACAAAAAATTGACTCAATTAGGTATGAACGGCTCAGAACTACCTAATGGGGAATTCCGGTTGGACTAATATGCTTAGTCGGCCGGAGTTTCGACGTTTTGAAGGAGGGTTTGTCTAATGATAGAAATTGAAAAACCAAAGATTGAAACGGTTGAAATCAGCGCCGATGCTAACTATGGGAAATTTGTTGTTGAGCCACTTGAACGTGGATACGGAACGACTCTAGGTAACTCTTTACGTCGTATTTTGCTATCATCATTACCAGGTGCAGCTGTAACAGCAGTCCAAATTGATGGAGTCTTACATGAATTCTCCACAATTGAAGGTGTCGTAGAGGATGTTACTTCAATCATTCTAAATTTAAAACAACTTTCTCTTAAAATCTATTCTGATGAAGATAAAACATTAGAAATTGATATTCAAGGAGAAGGCGTAGTTACAGCGGCAGATATTACACATGATAGCGATGTAGACATCTTAAATCCTGATTTGCATATTGCAACTCTATCAAAAGGTGCACATCTTCACATGCGTTTAACTGCACGTCGTGGACGCGGCTATGTTCCAGCTGATGGAAACAAGAAAGAAGACTTGCCTATTGGAGTAATTCCAATTGATTCTATTTACACTCCTGTATCTAGAGTTAACTATCAAGTGGAAAATACTCGTGTTGGGCAAGTAACAAACTATGACAAACTAACCCTTGATGTCTGGACAGATGGAAGCATTCGACCAGAAGAAGCTGTTTCTATTGGTGCAAAAATCTTAACAGAGCATTTAAATATTTTTGTCGGTCTTACTGACCAAGCGCAAAATGCTGAAATTATGGTAGAAAAAGAAGAAGATCAGAAGGAAAAAGTTTTAGAAATGACTATTGAAGAACTTGATCTTTCAGTTCGTTCTTATAACTGCCTAAAGCGTGCTGGTATTAATACTGTACAAGAATTAACTCACAAGACTGAAGAAGATATGATGAAAGTTCGTAACCTTGGACGTAAATCATTAGAAGAAGTTCAAGAAAAGCTTGGTGAGCTAGGACTAGGTCTTCGTAAAGAAGATTAATCATAGTTTCTTAATAGATAGATAAATCAGGTAAAACCTGTATTTTATAGATATTTCAACATGAATAGAAGAGTAACCAAAGAACGATATCTCTTCTTACTTCAAAACAAAAAGGAGGGAATCTCTAATGGCATACGCAAAATTAGGCCGTGATAGCTCTGCTAGAAAGGCATTATTCCGTGATTTAGCAACGGATTTAATCATAAACGAAAGAATTGAAACTACTGAAGCTAAGGCTAAGGAACTTCGTTCTATCGTTGAAAAAATGATTACACTTGGAAAGCGTGGCGACCTTCATGCAAGACGTCAAGTTGCTTCTTTCGTTCGTCGTGAAGTAGCTGATCAAGAATCAGGTCAAGACGCAATTCAAAAGCTTTTCGCTGACATTGCTCCACGTTATGAAGAAAGACAAGGTGGATATACTCGCATTTTAAAACTTGGACCACGTCGTGGAGACGGCGCACCAATGGTTATTATCGAGTTAGTTTAATACAACTATGAAGGGCAAGACAAAGATTAATTTCTTAGTCTAGTCCTTTTTTATTAGGTTTGAGTTTTGAGTTATGAGTGTAGAGTTATTTTGAGTAAAGCTTCGATGCAACGCTTTCACTAACTCAAAACTCAACACTCAAAACTGAAAACTAAATCATGTATACTACTCTTAGATGGAAATAAGTCCTTGGTAGGTGTGGATAAATTTGAGTAATGAACTGATATCTATTAAAAATCTATCATTTAAATATGATGAAGATGAACAAGAAAATATCTTAAAGAATATTTCTTTATCTATTAATAAAGGCGAATGGGTGTCGATCGTTGGTCATAATGGATCTGGGAAATCGACGTTAGCAAAATTCCTTAACGGACTATTAGTCCCGTCTAACCCTAATACTGTTATGGTTGAGGGGATGGACACAGTAGCCGAGGAGCAAGTTTGGGAAGTGCGAAAAAAAGTAGGGATGGTGTTTCAAAATCCTGATAACCAAATGGTAGCAACAATCGTTCGTGATGATGTTGCTTTTGGTTTAGAAAATATAGGTATTGAGCGCGCTGAGATGCTTGAAAGAATTGATTGGGCCATACATAAGGTGAAAATGGAGAACTATTTAAATCACGAACCACATCGCCTCTCAGGAGGTCAAAAACAGCGAGTAGCGATTGCTGGTATCATTGCCATGCGTCCAACTGTTTTAATCCTAGATGAGGCTACGTCGATGTTAGACCCTATGGGGCGACAAGAGGTACTTGAAACGATTTGGCAATTAAACAAAAATGACGGGATAACGATCATTAACATTACCCATGATTTAGAAGAAACAATTCATTCCGATAAAATCTTTGTTATGAACAAAGGGGAAATATCTACACAAGGTACACCTCTTGAGGTTTTTCAGGAGAATAATAAATTAGTTGAAGCTGGTCTTGAGTTACCTTTTTCTTTGCAAATACAAACGAGACTAGCTGCTCAAGGAATTACTTTAGCATCGGTATGTTTAACAAAGGAAGGTTTGGTGAATGAACTTTGGAAATTAAAATCACAAACCTAGAGCATATCTATATGCCGAAAACACCATTTGAACATCGTGCGTTAACAAACGTTAATATTCATATTAAATCTGGACAATTTGTAGCGATAATAGGCCATACAGGCTCAGGGAAGTCGACAATCGTACAGCATTTAAATGGGTTATTAAAACCAACTTCAGGGAGTGTTCAAATAGGCCAGCTCTTAATTGAAGCGAATAAGAAGAATAAAGAGTTAAAACAACTCCGCAAAAATGTAGGGATGGTATTTCAATATCCTGAACATCAACTCTTCGATGAAACAGTAGAAAAGGATATTGCGTTCGGTCCTATTAACTTCGGTGTTTCGAAAGAAGAGGCTTTCCGGCTTGTAAAGGAAGTTCTACCTTTAGTAAATCTAGACGAAAGTGTCTTGCAAAAATCCCCCTTTGATTTAAGTGGAGGGCAAAAACGTCGAGTGGCAATTGCTGGAGTTTTGGCAAGTAAGCCACGTGTCCTTGTTTTGGACGAACCTACCGCTGGCTTAGATCCAATTGGTAGAAAGCAAATGATGGAGTTATTTCTAAGTCTTCATAAGCAGGAGAAAGTAACCACGGTGCTAGTCACACATAATATGGAGTTTGCAGCGATGTATGCTGATTTAGTTATCGTTATGGACAAAGGACAAGTATTCATGCAAGGGACTCCTGCGGAAGTGTTTAAATCACGGCAACAACTAAATGAAATTGGATTAGATGTTCCTGAGACTGTTCAACTTGTGCAAATGTTAGAAGAGCAGTTTAATACAAAACTTTCTGCTAATATCTTTACCAAAGAACAGCTTGTAGTGGCTATAACCCAGTTGCTTAATGGGGAGGTCTAATAATGTTTCAAAATATTATCATAGGTCAGTATATAGCAGGTAATTCAGTTATACATAGACTTGATGCCAGATCTAAGTTGACGGCTACCTTCCTTTTTGTAATTATTGTTTTTTTAGCTAATAATTGGATTACTTATGGAGTTCTTTTTGTCGCTGTAGTAGCTACGATTATTATTTCTAAAGTTTCCCCAAGGTACATTTATCGAGGAATGAAACCTATTTTTTTGTTGGTTATTCTCATGTTTATTCTTCATGGACTAATGACTAAAGAAGGGGAGCTACTTTTTTCAATTGGCTGGTTTGATATCTATCTAGGTGGGATTATTCAGGGGTTATTTATTGCTTTACGATTATTATTGTTGATTATGATGACAACACTATTAACGTTAACAACAGCCCCGATTGAACTGACAGATGGTTTAGAAAATATCTTTGGTCCACTGCGGAGGATACATGTTCCCGTTCATGAGCTAGCATTAATGATTTCGATTTCGCTACGATTTATCCCGACACTACTTCAAGAAACAGAAAAAATCATGAAGGCCCAAATGGCAAGAGGAGTGGACTTCTCAGGCGGTACAATTACCAATCGAGTAAAAGCAGTAATTCCCCTCTTGGTTCCATTATTTATGCAATCATTCCGCCGGGCTGAGGATTTAGCAACGGCAATGGAAGCGCGTGGATATCGGGGTGGTGAGGGTAGAACGAAATTAAGGGAGCTTCAATGGATGTTTAAAGATACCTTGGCTATTATCCTGATTTTAGCCTTAGGTTTTATGCTGTATATATTAAGGTCATAATGTTAGAGGTTGTGTATTCAATGAAAAGAATTAAATGTAAGATCGCTTATGATGGTACTTTCTTCAATGGCTTTCAAATTCAGCCTAAGGGAAGGACAATTCAAGGAGAAATTGAAAAGGGAATACAAAAACTTCATAAGGGTACTTATGTGAAAATATTTGCCTCTGGAAGAACAGACACGTTTGTTCATGCAAAAGGGCAGATCTTTCATTTTGACACGCCGATGGAAATCCCAATTGAACGTTGGTATAATGCGATCCAAACGGTATTACCAAGTGATATATCGGTAATAGAAGTTACTGAGGTCGATGACCATTTTCATGCTCGTTTTGATGTTGTCAGTAAAGAATATCGTTATTTTGTTCAACGTGGGCGGCGGATGGATGTCTTTAGACGAAACTATCGCTATTTTTACCCTTACCAATTATCGGTAGATAAAATGGAAGAAGCTGCAAAACTCATTTTAGGAACGCATGATTTTACGTCATTTTGTTCTGCAAAGACAGATAAAGAAGACAAAGTAAGAACGATCTATTCTATTGAGATCGTTGAGACAGAGGACGAACTTGAGTTTCGCTTTGTAGGAGACGGTTTTCTGCGAAATATGGTCAGAATTCTGGTCGGTACAATTCTTGAAGTAGGCCGGGGAAGGCGTCAACCTGAAGATATGACTCTAGTACTAAAAAGTAAAGATCGAGAGCGCGCAGGTCATACCGCGCCTGGTCACGGACTGTTTTTATGGGAAGTTAATTATCAATAAACAGTGTAAATTCCCTATCTTAAAAAATAGAAGTCAAAACAACGTATCCTAGTGTAACATTTTGTTGACATTGTGTTCTAAATATTATAAGATGATCTATGGTATTTCTAAAACCCACTAGCCCCGGGTTGCGGAATGTTACTTTAGACACGTTGTTTTAAAAAATATTTTAATTTTGAATGTGAAAGCTTTAGGAGGGAAAAAAAGCATGCGTACAACATATATGGCAAAGCCAAACGAAACTGATCGTAAATGGTACGTTATCGACGCTGAAGGTCAAACTTTAGGTCGTTTAGCTAGTGAAGTAGCCTCTATCCTTCGTGGTAAAAATAAACCAACATTTACTCCACACGTGGATACAGGAGATAACGTAATTATCATCAATGCTGAAAAAATTCATTTAACTGGTAAGAAGTTAACGGACAAGATTTACTACCGTCATTCTAACCACCCTGGTGGATTAAAGCAAAGAACTGCACTTGAAATGCGTACAAACCGTCCAACTCAAATGATCGAGTTAGCGGTAAAAGGAATGCTTCCTAAAAACACTTTAGGTCGTAAGCAAGGCATGAAATTACATGTATATGCTGGTAGTGAACATCCACACCAAGCTCAACAACCAGAAGTTTACGAACTTCGCGGTTAATATATAAGGAGGGTTTTCTTTGGCACAAGTACAATATTATGGTACTGGTCGTCGTAAGCACTCTGTTGCACGTGTACGTTTAGTTCCTGGTGACGGACGTATCGTAATCAACGGTCGCGACTTAGACGAGTATTTCGGATTAGAAACTTTAAAGCTTATTGTTAAGCAACCACTTGTAGAAACAGAAACTGAAGGCAAATATGATGTATTAGTAAACGTTAGTGGCGGTGGTTACACTGGTCAAGCGGGCGCTATCCGTCATGGTGTGTCTCGTGCTCTTTTAGGAGCAGATCCAGAATTCCGTGCTGGATTAAAGCGCGCTGGATTCTTAACTCGTGATGCACGTATGAAAGAACGTAAAAATACGGTCTTAAAGCAGCACGTCGTGCACCTCAGTTCTCAAAACGTTAATATTTATACGTTTCAAGGCTCTCAGGCATTTATGCTTGGGGGTCTTTTTTGTTGGGGAAAAGTGCTTTTGACCACATTTTGACCACGAAAATATTTTTTGACCACTTATGACCACAATCATAACTCAATATACCTTTGAAACTTTTCAGCAGTTTGTTCTTTTACTGTGTCAGTAACATGTGTATAAATGTTCATGGTCATTTGAATATCAGAGTGTCCTAAACGCTCCTGAACTTCTTTTATACCTGCTCCTGCTTCAAACAAAAGGGAAGCGTGTGTGTGACGCAATCCATGGATAGTAATACGGTGGAGAGTGTACTTCTTAATTAATATATCAAGCTTCTCATTTGGATAGGCTAATCGCATAGGAGTACCATCATCACGAGTAAAAACCATGTTATTATCATCAAAAGCACACTTAGTAGCTAAAATCGTTTCTAACTGGCTTGTACGCAACTTTTTGAGTAGAGTTAGTGATTTATCATCTATGCTAATTAAACGCTTGGAAACCTTTGTTTTTGATGTTTGAGTGATAAAGTTACCGTCAATATGGGTAAGCGTTTTAGAAAAACGAATAGTAGCATTTTTAAAATCAATATCATTCCATGTAAGAGCTAATAATTCTCCTTTTCGAGCTCCAGTATAAATCAATAAGTGAAAAAGTGCGTAGTCACGTAACAAGAGCTCTAGTTTACAAATTTTTAAAAACTGTTTTATTTCATCTTTTCTCCAATAGGTACGAGCAGTATCTTCATTATCATCACTAAGCATTTCTTTAGCGCTTCTTGGTATGCTAACATATGCTAATGGATTTTTAGTTATGAGCTCCATTTTAAGAGCATATTTAAAAACCTGATTTGCTTGAATTTTAATATCGTTAACTGATTTAATTTGTTGTGCTATTTCATTAATCATTTTTTGACAATATAAATTTGTAATTTCCTTTATTTTTAGTTTGCCAAAACGTGGTAGTATATGCTTTTTAAATTTGGACTGTAAAGCTTTTTTTGTACTTGGTTTTATTGTTTGACAATGATTTGTAAACCACTGCTTAAAAACTTCCTCAAAGGTAAGATTATTATTGTTTATTAACATTCCACTTTCTAATTCTTGTTTAAGCTTCGTTGCTACTGCTTGTGCTTCCTTTTTTGTTTTAAATCCACGACGTGTTGTTGTTTGTCTTTTTCCAGTTGTAGCGTCTATACCAGTATCCATTTTAAATAGCCATAATTGACCTTGTTTGGTTGTATATTTTTGATAAGATGCCATTATTTCACCTCGTTTCTTCGGAAATTTCTATTTGAATAAATATCAACTAATTCATTAAGATATTTATCCAATAGTTGTTTTTCTTTTAGATACTGCTTCATAAATTCATAAGGGTCTTCAATAATAAAAAAATCCTCTTCAGTTTTACTCCATTCTAAACCCTTCTTAAGTCGATAGATGAAGTTAACTACTTCATAGATATTTGATAATTCCTTGAGGTCTTCACAACCTGAGCTTAAATCCTTATTTACTATTAAATAAAATTGGTCGAAAATGTCTACTACTACTTTTCTTACTTCAGGTGATTTTTGACAGAGTAGTTCCTGAAGGGTTTCAAAGTCGTTATTAAAAACGTATTCATCAACGTTTTTACGTCTCTTCTACCAACTAGATAATCAATACTTACATCGAAATAGTTTGCAATCGCTTCAAAGGTTTCAAAGTTTGGTTGTCTGTCCTCTCGCTCGTAATTACCTAAAGCAGTAAATGAAATACCTAATTCTTTAGAAAGTTGCTTTAAAGTCAACTTCTTTTCTTTTCTTAAGTTTCTAATACGTGTTCCGTACATGTGTTTCCCCCTTACTGAGTATTTACTACTCAATATTACACAGTTTGTGAAACTAAGTCAACTTGTTTTCCAATTTATGTAATGATAAGATAGTAATTACACGAATTAGATAATAAATTACACGTTTTGGTGTTTTGTAGGAGTGATTAAATGGAATGTAGTAAAAAAATTAAACTTGAGCAAAGTTACAAGATTGACGGGAAAAAAATAAAGTTAGCTAGGGTAGAGATGGATTGGTCAATTTCAAAATTAGCTGACGAGTCTGGGGTGACAAGAAAAACCATAGGTGAAATTGAAAGAGGAAGTAAGGTCAAAGTTCGCTTTTCGACTATTGAACAAATTGCTGCAACTCTGGGTAAGGACGTTAATGACTTTAGAAAAACATTAATTAAGCAGAAGTAAGGGTGAGAGGGTGAGAAAATGAATTTTAGCTTTGAGTTACCAAAAGACACTATAGTAACAAATAGAACTGAACTAAAAGAGACTATTAAAGAATTGGTAATGGAAATGCAGGGGGAAATATCACAAGAAGAAATAATGACTGTGCGTGAGGTTGCTGGGTATTTAAAAGTAAGTGTACCTACAATTCGTTCAATGGTTGCTAAAAAAGAAATACCATTTTATCAAAGGGGGCAAGTTATACGATTTAATAAATCAGACATAAGGGAATGGTTGCGAAGAAATTCAGAATTAGAAAGTAGAGGATAGAATGATAATTATAAAAAAAGTGGTCGCTCACTTCATATTGCGACCACAAAGACTTAACTTTCCTACAATTAATATAGCACAATATTTAAAAATTAAAATCAAGGTAATAGAAAATGAAAGGGTGGATTAAACTTCATAGAAAATTACACGCTCATTGGCTTTATAAAGAAAGTAGAAAATTTTCCAAATTTGAAGCTTGGCTAGATTTACTTATTATGGCAAATCATAAAGAACATACATTTGTATTAGGTAATGAACTAATACAAGTAAAGAGGGGCGAGGTAATAACATCTGAAGTGAAATTAATGGATAAATGGAAATGGTCAAAATCAAAGGTTCGTTCATTTTTAAAGTTACTAGAAAAAGATGGTATGGTTATAAAAAAATCAGACACCAAAAAGACCAGTATAACTATTTGTAACTATTGTTATTATCAGGACATAGAAACCATTAAAAATACCACAGTTAAACCAGAATTAGACTTTAATGAAACTGAAAAAAGTCTAAGTTCCGACACAATCAAGAATGATAATAATGAAATGAATGAAGATAATGAAAAAAATGATGAAGAAATACCGTATATAGAAATAATTGATTACTTAAACCAAGCTGCTGATAAGAATTATAAACATAATATATTGGAAACCAGAGAACTTATAAAGCAAAGGTGGATTGAAGGAAATACATTAGCTGATTTTAAAAAAGTAATCGACTCAATGGTTATAGATTGGAAACATGATATAAAAATGAAGTCTTATCTAAGACCTAAAACGCTGTTTAGTGAGAAATTTGAAGAGTATTTAAATCGATATAGTAATGAAGATTTAAAGAGCAAATTACAATATCGTAAGAAATTTAATTGGTAAAGCAAGTCTTTTAGTTGTGAAGAGAGGTGTAAAACCTTGAAATATATAGAAATTAAGTTAACCAAATGTGTAGTCTTTTTAACAGTAGAGGAGATAAATCAGCTACTACAACGAGACCCAGATTTATTTGTAAAAGGATTAAGAAGAGGCAAGGACATATTAAGATACCGTAAGCAAAAATAAGAGAAAGTAAAAAGGAGTTTAAAATGACAAAACATGAGTGAAAAGTAAACAAATTGTATTAAAAATGAGGCGTAAGCCCTTGAAGTAACAATGTTATTAAGGGGTGAAGAAAGTTTTGAGTATGCCTAAAGGTAATATACGTTTAAAACGACCACAAGATGTAAGGCGCTTATTAGCAAGAGTAATAAATGAGTTAATACAAAGTGAACCACCAAGCATTGAACGTGCTAGAGTGATTGCAACCCTATCCAATAGCATAATTAAAGCTATGGAAGTTGGGGAATTGGATGAAAGATTAACTCAAATCGAACAGCAGTTAGGGTTATAAAATGAAACTTATCTTGAATAGAATTAAGAAAGTAGAACAACTCTTGTTATTAAATAATGAATATCAGGTTGTAGATATAGAGGAGAATTTAACTACTGAGTGGTTAGTGAAAAATAATGAGGAATTTAGAGAGTGTCTTCGTAGCATTTACCGACTCCAAAATAATGCAGGGTCTCCTATCGAACAATTTAAAAATTGGAAAGCTCCATTTAAGGAGAAAGCCTTTCAATTGATAAATCGAATGAATGAATTGATGGAAATAGGTTGCATTGAGAGGAATAGGTCGAATTTGTTGTAGTTAAACGCTTTTAGTTATATAAGAGATAAATAATTATTTTCTTCAAAAAAATAAGCCCTATTTTGGGGCTTATTTTTGATAATTATATAAAAACTAAGTCTTTACTATTTATATAGTCGTTAATTAATAAATGATAACTATCAATTATTAGGATATTATCATCGTTTTGATTAGGTTCGAGTTGAAGTGGAAGTGTATCGTTAGTTGTTGTTCTAATTAATACCAACAAACTACAGCCTTTCTTTTTACTTGCTTGTAATAGTTTTATTTTTGCTTCTTCAAGTGTTTCGTTTTGTTGTTGAATTTTAACAGCCACTGGTTTATCTAAGTAACTTTTCTTCAGGAAGCCATCGATACCACTGTTTCGCTGTACAGGATATGCATCAATACTTTTTAAAATTGCAAGTTCTTCATCGGTTTTATTAATATATTGTTTTTTCGCCTTTTTCTAAAAGGTTAGAGGTTGTTTTTATTGGAGAATTAATTCTTTCCTGAGTAAGTTCAATCGCATCTTCAGAAATATCTATACCGATGAATTTTCTATTTAATAATTTAGCAGCTACTAAAGTAGTCCCACTGCCACAGAAAGGGTCTAAAACAGTATCACCAACATCTGTTGTTATTTTTATTATTTGTTCAAGTAAAAGGATAGGCTTTTGTGTTGGATAACCCGTTCTTTCTTTGCTTTAGGATTTAAATAAGGTATGTTCCAAACATCGGATAAAGGTACACCTTTCTTTTCTTTACCTAAAATAACATTGCCATCTTCATCTTTTTTGTATATAGATTTACCATTTTCATCTTTTATACGGTCTTGTAAGATTTGGTCAATGTTAGTAGACGGTGCATAATCAGTATAAATTGTATTGAACTTGAATTTATCTGTTTTGCTATAAAAGTAAATTGTCTGGTGGGAATTAAGCAGCCCTTTTTTTGAGTTAGACCATCTTTTGTAAGACCAAATTATCTCGCTTTGAAAGTTATCCATTCCAAATACTTCGTCTAATACAGTCCTTAAATAGTGTGATGCAGATTTATCACAATGTAAAAAAATACTCCCTGTTTCCTTAAGTACCCGTTGACATGCTACTAAACGCTCTTTTATAAAAGCTTTATAGTGCTCAATAGAGTCCCAGCTATCATGAAAACTGTACTCCTTAGAATTATCTCTTGTCTTTAATTTTTGGGTTTTTTGAGTAAAGAATGGTGGGTCTAAATAAATTAAATCGACAGAGTTTGACTCAACTTCAATTAACTTTTCAAGACAATCCCCCAACAATAAAGTCATAAATAGTCTCCTTTCTATTGAGAGAAAATAATTTATGACCATTATATCATAATGCTTGTCTTTTTGAGGCTTGTCCTAATTTTCTACAAAATAAAAAAAATGGATAAATATAGCACATTTTAAAGGGTATTGTAAAAAAATGTTGAATGTTAGTTAGGTATTCTATTTATAAGGAGGAGTTAATTTTTTTATGATGACTAAAGAAGAAAAACTAATTGAAATTTCAAAAATTGTGACAGAACACAGAAGTAAATTACAAGGTGCAATTGAAAATCGTATGGTTGAAATGGTTGCTGATAGCAATGAGCATTATCTAGTATATGGTGCTTTAGGTATGCCTGAGAATGAGCATGCACTAATTGACAAATATCAAAATGTAGGAAGGTTCGTTTATAAGTATGCAGGTTCATTGTTAGAGAGAATGGCACAGATTGCGTTAGGTGGGGAAGCAATATACATAACGAACACTATTAGTAGTCAGCCTAAGCAGTTTGAAATTGATTGTTACACAGAGTGGGACAATAAGGCTCATGAAATAAAGTGGCGAGATGCAACAACTGATGGTGACCATAAAAACAAAGAAAACAATAAAGTAAAGTGTATTGTTAGCGAGGGGCTAATCCCTGTAAGGGTAATGTTTTTTATGCCGGAAAGAACTCAAGCAAGAAAGATACAGGAAAGAATTATTTCTATCTTTAAGGAACAGGGAGAGGCTTATATCGGAGAAGAGGCTTTTGAATATATAAAAGATTACTCTGGGATTGACATAAAAGAAATTCTAAACGAAGAAATGAAAAGCTTGCGATTATAAAGAAGGTAGTGAACACTATCTTGAATGTAATTGCAACTTAAATTAAAAAAGGTAAGATTACATAAGATTATGTAGGTAGGTATAGGAAAGGTTTGACCACATTTTGACCACCAAACATATATAACGATATTTTACCTAGTTTTCATAAAATGAGGAAAAGCCCGTTAAATCGGGCTTTTTAATAATCATTTTTTTTCTAGTTTCTTCATATTTAAATGTTAAATAAAAGAACGTAAAAAATACGGTCTTAAAGCAGCACGTCGTGCACCTCAGTTCTCAAAACGTTAATCTATACGTTTCAAGGCTCTCAAGGCTATATGCTTTGGGGGTCTTTTTTGTTGGGGAAAAGGGAGTAAACAAATTAGAATTGACCTTCTACAGGTAATAAAAATAGTTCCAAAACAAAGTCGTTTTAGAACTATTTATAGGTTCGTTATCTTTCTTCTTCCGTGATTTCTTGTACATCGGCATTTCCTTCTACTTCATAGTGGGCAGTCTCTTTTTTTAATCTAGCTTTCACCTGTTCAATTTCCTCTATTTGGCGCTTTGTAATCGAGACATCATTCACTTGAACTGGGTGCTTATTTATCTCAATTTCTTCTTCTTTAAGAGGAATGCGAATTTCCTCATCCATACCAGCCTCAATCACCATTTCTTCACGTCGAATTGGGACAGTAAACGTTCTTTGTTCTTCGACAACTTCTTTATGAATTTTTACTTCACCAGTTTGGACTCGTTTCTTCCTTATATCTAACTGCTCTTCGCGTAGTTGTATGGTTTCTTTGTTGGTAATATGGTCCATTCTTTTTGCATTCAAAGAATAAATAATTCCACCGACGAATGCTCCGAGGATAAGGCCTAGTAATATTGTAAAATTAAATACCCAACTTAAAAAAACTCCGATAACTGCACCAATCAATAGTAATTTTCCCATACGCCCTCCCGATTTACGTTTTATATTACTTTTCCCAATCTTGCTTAAGTGTATGAAAAACCCTACTTAACTAAAGTTAAGTAGGGAAAAAGTGCTGTTAGTCCTCGCTAATTACATCCGCGGTACCTTGAGTTTCAACGTCGGCAACCTCTTTATGCAGGACATCACGTACCTGTTGAGTTTCCTCGACAGAACGCTTGTGAGCGGAAATTTCACCTGTGACAACAGTGTGCTTACCAACTTCAACTGTTTCCGCAGTAACAGGAATGTGAACCGTTTCTTCATCTGTAATCGGTTCCGTTGTTGGTTGACGGTCAACGGCTCTTCTTTCAATAACCACTTGGTCGTGAGAAACAGGAACATTAACTACCTGTTCTTCTTCAATGATATCTTTATGAAGTACGACATCACCAGTTTCGACACGGTTTTTATGGATATCTAGCTCTTCTTCACGAAGGTCAAGATGTGCCTCATCAGTTGCAAATTCTGTATCAGCAACTCGATCTACTTCACGTACCTTTTTTCGATTTTCTTCATTTTCGTCAAATAAGTCAAAAAAGCCCATATGAAAACCTCCTAAGGAAATGTAGTTGATCGTCGTACAAAAATTATTATTACCTGTGTTCCTAAATCTATTCTTGGTACATGATTACAGCTAAATTTGGTTGTGCTAATGAATTGTAGTAAAATAAAACATTATTGATATGATGGAGGATTATTTTATATGGAAGCTGATCAAAATAACAAAGCTTGGAATAATGGAGTTTATCAAGCATGGATAAATCGGTTTGGAACTGCAGAAGAAGCTGCGAAAAAAATAATGGAAGATCCACGAAAAAGAGTGGGTTCAGTTCTTACATACATGGGTGAGAAAGTTCAAGGTAAGAAGATTATTAATTTATTAGGCTCGAATGGAAATAAGGCAGTTGCGTTATCCTTACTTGGAGCAAATGTAACAGTCGTCGATTTTTCAAATGAAAATGAAGTGTACGCTAAAGAGCTAGCCCAACATTCGGGTGTGCAACTTCGCTATATTGTTTCAGATGTTCTCAAGATGCCGGAAGAAGAACTAACAGGAGATTATGATATCGTTTTTATGGAATTTGGCATCCTTCATTACTTTATTGATTTACATCCTTTGTTTCAGTTAGTGTCGAAATTACTTAAAGAAAATGGGCGACTCGTTCTTCAAGATTTTCATCCTGTGTCGACAAAACTTATTTCTTCTCGTGGGACTACCGCGAAAATTAGAAAACATAAAGTAACTGGAAATTACTTTGATACATCGCTAGAAGAAAAAGAAGTATCACATTCAAAATATTTAGATCCGAATGATAAAAATCCAATAATGCACAAAGTGTTCTTACGAAATTGGACATTAGGTGAAATAGTAACATCGATTGCTGATGAGGGATTATTTATAAAAACGTTAGAAGAACTACCTAACCAATCCTCAGAAGTTTTTGATCAAGGGATTCCAAAAACCTATACCGTCGTTGCCGAGAAAAGACATTAATGTATAATGTCTTTTTTTCCCTATAGAGTAGTAATTTCCATAGCATTAACAACTCTCCATTGAATGAAACTAACGTAAAAAAGGAGGGGACTACATTGAATGTCATTACTACCTTTGAAGATCGTAGGCGAAAAAAACAATGGAATTTTGAACGACAAGTATTACGAAAACTTTCCTTATCTACAATAAGAGGCTACATTCATAATCATTTCCCTTCAGTTTTTGAACATCAAAAAACTGGTGGTAGCTTTGTCGAGGATATTTGTGTAGATTTTGCTATAGATTCCTATTTATTAGGTGCTGAATTTAGTCGCTTTGGCTATTTTGGTGAATCTGAGGTTTCTGTACGTAGGCGTTGCCAGGAGGAATATGTCGAGCATGTCAACCTTCTATATCACAAGCTGTCAGGTTTGCTTTTTCAAAACGACCAAGATGATAATTTTTATATGTTATGTGAAGCTTTTGTTCTTCATTGGTGGGATCAGGGCTTTCATGAAGGGGAAAAAAGATATCGAATGAAATTACACTAATTTAAGTTCATATTTTCCTTCTTGTCCCAATATACTGTATTGAGATGTAAGGAGGGGAATAGATGAGCAAGTGGTTGAAGGGTGGAGCTTTTGCAGCTGGATTTTTACTTTTATTATTCTATATTCAATTTCAATTTGTGAGTACAGACTCTGGATCATTATGGTCACTCCCGTTGTCAGGGAAAATAATTGTGATCGACGCAGGTCATGGTGGAATGGATGGAGGAGCCAGTTCTAAGCAGGGCCTTCTTGAAAAAGAGGTTTCTTTAGAAATTAGTTTAATACTTCGAGATTATTTACAAGAAGCAGGAGCTCTCGTTGTGATGTCTCGTGTGGAAGATACCGACTTAGCTGACCCTTCTACGAAAGGTGTTAGAAATCGCAAGGTTCAGGATCTAAAACGCAGAGTGCAACTTGTAAATGAAACCGGTGCGGATTTATTTTTATCTTTACACCTTAATGCAATTCCATCGCCACGTTGGTCAGGGGCACAAACTTTTTATAATCGGGCGATCGAAGAAAATGAAAAAGTTGCTAAATTCATTCAGGAAGAAATTAGAACGAATTTAGAGAATACGGATAGATTGGCTAAACCTATTAACAATGTCTATTTATTAAAGCATGCTCAAATTCCTGGTGCCCTTGTTGAAGTAGGATTTTTATCAAATCCAACTGAAGCTGAAATGCTTGATACTAAGGCTTATCAGCAAAAGGTAGCAGTTTCAATTTATCAAGGGATTATGAGGTATTTTACTAATGAGCCAGTTCCTACTTCGTAAGAGAGGACTGGCGTTTTTTAATCGTCACAATAAATTCACTATTTAAGCGTAAAATTCAATCATCTTATGATTTTGTGTTATACTAAAAATGAAATCGAATACATAAAGGCGGTGTTTTGCTTTGCTTACACAAGAACAAATATTAGATGCTTTAAAAACTGTAAAAGAACCATTTATAAATAAAAGCATTGTTGAAATTGATGCAGTAAAAGAAATTAAAATTAAAGAAGGTTTAGTAAGCGTAAAAATTGGAATTTCAAAAGTCGGTTCACCTGAACAAATGAAACTTCAGGGTGAAATCGTAAATGTAATTAAGCAAGCAGGTGCTGATTCAGTTGGATTGCGTTTTGAGCAATTGACGGATGAAGAACTTAGTAAATTGGGGATCGAGGCACCACAAGAAGTTAAATCATTATTAGATGAAGGTGTAAAAACGACTTTTATTGCTGTAACTAGTGGTAAGGGTGGCGTTGGTAAATCAACAGTTTCTGTGAACTTAGCAACTTCTTTAGCCCGTTTAGGCAAAAAAGTAGGAATTATTGATGCGGATATTTATGGCTTTAGTGTTCCTGATATGATGGGTATTGAAGATAAGCCAAAGGTCAAAGGAGAAAGAATTTTTCCAGTAAACCGTTTTGGTGTACAAGTTATTTCAATGGGCTTCTTTGTACATGATAACTCACCAATTATTTGGCGTGGTCCAATGTTAGGGAAGATGTTAAATAACTTCTTTACGCAAGTGGAGTGGGATGATCTAGATTATTTAATCTTAGATTTACCTCCTGGCACAGGTGACGTAGCATTAGATGTCCATCAAATGCTTCCAAGTAGTAAAGAGATCATTGTCACAACACCGCATCCTACGGCAGCATTTGTTGCTGCAAGAGCAGGAGTTATGGCCTTGAAGACGGATCATGAGATCTTAGGTGTTGTTGAAAACATGGCTTACTTTAAAAGTCAGTTAACGGGTGAAAAAGAATTTGTATTTGGTCAAGGTGGCGGAGAGCGTTTAGCAAAAGAATTACAAACGGAAATTCTAGCGCAAATTCCTCTTGGGCAGCCTGAAATTGATGAAAAAGACTTTGCGCCTTCAATTTACGATCCAGAACATCCAATTGGCCAGATCTATATGAAGATGGCTCAAAAGGTTATTAATAAAATTGAACAATAAAAGATCAAAAGACTCAACGCTTAAGAGCGTCGAGTCTTTTTTCTCAGTATTAATTTTGTCCTTCTTCGCCCTGTTTTTCACCTTCAGTTTCTTTTGCCTCTTTCTTCATTTGCTCACTAGCGACTTTCCCTAAAATGTCATTTACCTGTGCTTTAAAGTAAGGACTTTCAAATGCTTCAGCCATAATATTTGTTACTTGCTGACGATATTCTTTGCTTTTCATTAAGTCGAGGGAGGCTTTTTCCATTTCAGGGTCTTGTAAAATGTCCATCATCATACCTTGATATTCAGGGTCTTTCATTAAATTTTTAAGAACTTTTTCAACTTCTGTTTGTAGACTCTCAGCAAATGCTTTGGCAAATTCAGGTTCTTGCATAAGCTCTTGCCAAAACTCTTTCCCCTTTTCTGAAGTCAAGACCTGTTGAATGGTTTCCTTCACCAGCGCTTGTTCTAATACGATTTCTTGTTTAACCTCATCATCACTTAAGACTTCCTGGATAGATTTCTTTCCTTCGTCTGTCTTAAGCATGTCAACCATCATTTTTTTTGTACTTTCATAATCAGGTTGACTTCCTTGATCCTCTACAGCTGCACAGCCAGCTATTAGAATTACCGTAAATAGTAAGAGGAGCTTCTTAAGGTTTTTCAAGATCTTCGCCCCTTTCTGTATTATGTCATTTTTTAATATGAAGCAATGTTGTGGAATTTATCCAAAGAAGAGTAGAAATGAAAAAATATTCATTTCAGCATAGTGTTAGCTAATTTGTAAACTGTAATACTAGCTTTTTAATCAATATATTTGATACAATCAATTGGATAATTACTATAAATGGAGGAACAAACGTGAACTCAAGAAAGGTAGTTTATTTATTTTTTACAACATTACTAATAGGAGCTACTAGTGGTGCATTAGTAGGTTTTGTTTTAGATTGGAGAACATATTTTGACGGTCTAATGGCTGGAGAGGTCATCGATTTTATTCTTGTTATCGTTTGGTTATTTGGAATAGGGGCAATGTGGAGTTTAATTAGTCAGATGGGTTTCTTCGCTTATTTAACTGTTCATCGTTTTGCATTAGGGATTGTGAATGCAAAACTATGGAATATGATTCAAATCGTTATTATTGCTTTTGTCCTTCAAGGACTAGCCTACTTTCGATTCACATCATTTGCAGATGAGGGTGAAACAATATTTGGATTTATCCTAATCCCGTTACTATTATTAATCTACGGGCTTGTTGTTGCTTATATTAAAAGTAAACAAACTAATTTAGGTGCGTTTATTCCGGCTTTATTTTTTATGGTGGTTGTAACAACACTTGAGTGGCTTCCTGCTTTAAGAGTAAATGACCCTAAGTGGTTATGGGTGTACTTTACTCCTTTACTAGTAGCGAATACTTGGCAGTTATTAATATTACATCGACTTATCAATCGTAAATAAAGATAAGAGGCTGCTACATCGCAATAAGCGAATGTAGCAGCCTCTTTTATGTTATTTAACCTCAGAACTGTCAGTTTCTGTACTTGCTAGTAATTCTGAAACAGAAACAAAATCATACCCTTTACCCTTCAAGCGTTCAATAATTGTAGGTAAGGCTTTTTCTGTATGTTTGACTCGATCAGAAGCGTGGAATAGAACAATATCTCCGCCTGTTACATGATCTAATACATTTGAAATGACTTGTTCGACACCAGGATTTCCGTAATCTTTAGAATCAATACTCCAGTGAACGAGTTGATATTTTTGAGCTTCTGCTATTTTTAGAACCCTTTTGTCAAAGTTGCCATTAGGTGGTCGAAGGAGTTTTGGTGCCTTATCCGTTAGTTCAAACAGAACCTGGTGGGCTCTTTGAATGTCTTTTCTAATTTTGTCATCTTCCCATTGTGGATAGTCTTCATAACGGTAGCCATGACTTCCAATTTCATGACCATCTTTGACAATTCTTTCAACGATGTCAGGATGCCTTTCAGCCCAGGAAGCAGATAAAAAGAAAGTAGCATTATTAATCCCATTCTCTTTTAGAACGTCTAAAATAGGAATTGCTTTTTCTTCTCCCCAGCTAATATTAAAGGTTAGGGCGATTTTCTTTTCCTTTGTTTCTGCCTTATAAATTGCATTTGCTTCTGCTGTAGGTAAGAATACAGAAATCTGACTTCTCTCTACATACAAGATCCCCGCGGTAAAGAAAGCTGCTATTACAACGATCATATATTGCTTTATTTTTTTCCCGTTCCAAATCCAAATGAAGTTCATACGACCCCTCCTTGTCCATATCTCTGCATTATATGTATGCTTTTTTAAGACAAGATATGAATAAAAAGAGTGAAAGTAGAAAATAATTTCTCAGGAGCAGCTTTTCTTTTTACTAACTTTAGTACTTCTTCAAAGAAAGGAAGATTTTTATGTTAGGGCTTATGTTAAACAGCAAAGAAACACAAGAAATTGAATACATGTTAAAAAGAGAGTTAGAAGAGCTTTTATTAGATTTAACAGATACAAGAATTGATGGAATTGTAAAAAGAGCAATGGAAGAAAGGTATAAAATTATTTTTGGACTATATAAACGTTTTGCCTCACCTAAAGAGTGTTATAAATATATTAGAAGTAAGCGTCAGCGTTCTGAAAATGTGTAATAACCTTATTGACATCTCTTATTCTAAGATGTTACATTATTAACCGTCGCTGTTAAACTGATAACAAGCATCAAAAGGTTATTGACGATAGCCTGATAAAATGTTATATTAATCAAGTCGCTAAATTGAGTGACGGAAAAACGACTAAAAAAATGTTGACGAACCAAAGTAGTTCTGATACAATAAAATTCTTGTTGTTGAAAAACGACAACATAAATATCGTTCTTTGAAAACTGAACACACAGCCAAGCGAATTAAGAGATAGTAAATATCTCGTCAATGTAACAAATTTTTTTGAGCTATATCAAACACTTTTATGGAGAGTTTGATCCTGGCTCAGGACGAACGCTGGCGGCGTGCCTAATACATGCAAGTCGAGCGGACAATTGAGAGCTTGCTCTCAATTGTTAGCGGCGGACGGGTGAGTAACACGTGGGCAACCTGCCCTGTAGACTGGGATAACTTCGGGAAACCGAAGCTAATACCGGATAATCTTTTGAGTTACATGGCTCGAAAGTAAAAGTTGGGTTTACCTAACACTACAGGATGGGCCCGCGGCGCATTAGCTAGTTGGTAAGGTAATGGCTTACCAAGGCGACGATGCGTAGCCGACCTGAGAGGGTGATCGGCCACACTGGGACTGAGACACGGCCCAGACTCCTACGGGAGGCAGCAGTAGGGAATCTTCCGCAATGGACGAAAGTCTGACGGAGCAACGCCGCGTGAACGATGAAGGCCTTCGGGTCGTAAAGTTCTGTTGTTAGGGAAGAACAAGTACCGTTCAAATAGGGCGGTACCTTGACGGTACCTAACCAGAAAGCCACGGCTAACTACGTGCCAGCAGCCGCGGTAATACGTAGGTGGCAAGCGTTGTCCGGAATTATTGGGCGTAAAGCGCGCGCAGGCGGTCTCTTAAGTCTGATGTGAAAGCCCACGGCTCAACCGTGGAGGGTCATTGGAAACTGGGAAACTTGAGTGCAGAAGAGGAGAGTGGAATTCCATGTGTAGCGGTGAAATGCGTAGATATATGGAGGAACACCAGTGGCGAAGGCGACTCTCTGGTCTGTAACTGACGCTGAGGCGCGAAAGCGTGGGGAGCAAACAGGATTAGATACCCTGGTAGTCCACGCCGTAAACGATGAGTGCTAGGTGTTAGGGGTTTCGATGCCCTTAGTGCCGAAGTTAACACATTAAGCACTCCGCCTGGGGAGTACGACCGCAAGGTTGAAACTCAAAGGAATTGACGGGGCCCGCACAAGCAGTGGAGCATGTGGTTTAATTCGAAGCAACGCGAAGAACCTTACCAGGTCTTGACATCCTTTGACAACCCTAGAGATAGGGCTTTCCCCTTCGGGGGACAAAGTGACAGGTGGTGCATGGTTGTCGTCAGCTCGTGTCGTGAGATGTTGGGTTAAGTCCCGCAACGAGCGCAACCCTTGATCTTAGTTGCCAGCATTCAGTTGGGCACTCTAAGGTGACTGCCGGTGACAAACCGGAGGAAGGTGGGGATGACGTCAAATCATCATGCCCCTTATGACCTGGGCTACACACGTGCTACAATGGATGGTACAAAGGGCAGCAAAACCGCGAGGTTGAGCCAATCCCATAAAGCCATTCTCAGTTCGGATTGTAGGCTGCAACTCGCCTACATGAAGCCGGAATTGCTAGTAATCGCGGATCAGCATGCCGCGGTGAATACGTTCCCGGGCCTTGTACACACCGCCCGTCACACCACGAGAGTTTGTAACACCCGAAGTCGGTGGGGTAACGCAATATGCGAGCCAGCCGCCTAAGGTGGGACAGATGATTGGGGTGAAGTCGTAACAAGGTAGCCGTATCGGAAGGTGCGGCTGGATCACCTCCTTTCTATGGAGTTAAAACTCTAGTCGATGCTTTTCTTAGGAAAAGTACGCTGACGCTGTGTTTCAGTTTTGAGAGAATGATCTCTCAATTAAATAGTTAACTGCTCAATATTCATTATTGTGCTCCTGCGGTACTCCTTGCGTCGTATCCTCGTCGCAAAGCTGCATGAAGCTAATCAATAAAGCATCACACGATGTGATTGAGGTCAGTTGCTTTGTTCCTTGAAAACTAGATAACAACTAACACATTTAAGTTTTACCGGAAAGTTTGTAAAAGCTTTTGAGTAAACTTGAGTAGTCAAGAATTCAATTCGACGTAAAATCCTTTTAACAGGTAATTTTTCGAAAGAAGCAAGAAGATCGAGGAGCCGATTGAGTCAATCACCGGAGTGTACATAAACCGTACATGAGGATGATTGAGGAATGAAGGCGACGAAGATATTCGCCGCTTATTGCGAAAAATTTAGGTTAAGTTAGAAAGGGCGCACGGTGGATGCCTTGGCACTAGGAGCCGAAGAAGGACGTGACGAACAACGATATGCCTCGGGGAGCTGTAAGTAAGCTTTGATCCGGGGATTTCCGAATGGGGGAACCCACCATCCGTAATGGGATGGTACCCATAGCTGAATACATAGGCTATGAGGAGGCAGACCTGGGGAACTGAAACATCTAAGTACCCAGAGGAAGAGAAAGAAATTATCGATTTCCTGAGTAGCGGCGAGCGAAACGGAAACAGCCCAAACCAAGGGGCTTGCCCCTTGGGGTTGTAGGACACTCTACACGGAGTTACAAAGAAACGAAGTAGACGAAGCGATCTGGAAAGGTCCGCGAAACAAGGGTAACAGCCCTGTAATCGAAACTTCGTTTCCTCCAGAGTGTATCCTGAGTACGGCGGGACACGTGAAACCCCGTCGGAATCCGGGAGGACCATCTCCCAAGGCTAAATACTTCCTAGTGACCGATAGTGAACCAGTACCGTGAGGGAAAGGTGAAAAGCACCCCGGGAGGGGAGTGAAAGAGATCCTGAAACCGTGTGCCTACAAGTAGTTGGAGCCCATTTACGGGTGACAGCGTGCCTTTTGTAGAATGAACCGGCGAGTTACGATTACGTGCAAGGTTAAGCTGAAGAGGCGGAGCCGCAGCGAAAGCGAGTCTGAATAGGGCGAATGAGTACGTGGTCGTAGACCCGAAACCGTGTGATCTACCCATGTCCAGGGTGAAGTTCAGGTAACACTGAATGGAGGCCCGAACCCACGCACGTTGAAAAGTGCGGGGATGAGGTGTGGGTAGGGGTGAAATGCCAATCGAACTCGGAGATAGCTGGTTCTCCCCGAAATAGCTTTAGGGCTAGCCTCGAGGGAAGAGTATTGGAGGTAGAGCACTGATTGGACTAGGGGTCCCCACAGGATTACCGAATTCAGTCAAACTCCGAATGCCAAATACTTATCCTCGGGAGTCAGACTGCGAGTGCTAAGATCCGTAGTCAAGAGGGAAACAGCCCAGACCATCAGCTAAGGTCCCAAAGTATACGTTAAGTGGAGAAGGATGTGGAGTTGCCCAGACAACCAGGATGTTGGCTTAGAAGCAGCCACCATTTAAAGAGTGCGTAATAGCTCACTGGTCGAGTGACTCTGCGCCGAAAATGTACCGGGGCTAAACGTATCACCGAAGCTATGGATTGCGCACCTGGTGCGCAGTGGTAGGGGAGCGTTCTAAGTGCAGCGAAGTCAGACCGGAAGGACTGGTGGAGCGCTTAGAAGTGAGAATGCCGGTATGAGTAGCGAAAAGAGGGGTGAGAATCCCCTCCGTCGAAAGCCCAAGGTTTCCTGAGGAAGGCTCGTCCGCTCAGGGTAAGTCGGGACCTAAGCCGAGGCTGAAAAGCGTAGGCGATGGACAACAGGTTGAAATTCCTGTACCACCTCCTCACCGTTTGAGCAATGGGGGGACGCAGAAAGGTAGGGTAAGCGCACTGATGGATATGTGCGTCCAAGCAGTTAGGCTGAGAAGTAGGCAAATCCGCTTCTCGCGAAGGCTGAGCTGTGATGGCGAGCGAAATTTAAGTAGCGAAGTTCCTGATCCTACACTGCCAAGAAAAGCCTCTAGCGAGGTGAGAGGTGCCCGTACCGCAAACCGACACAGGTAGGCGAGAAGAGAATTCTAAGACGCTCGGGAGAACTCTCGTTAAGGAACTCGGCAAAATGACCCCGTAACTTCGGGAGAAGGGGTGCTCTGATAGGGTGTTAAAGCCCGAGAGAGCCGCAGTGAATAGATCCAAGCGACTGTTTAGCAAAAACACAGGTCTCTGCGAAGCCGCAAGGCGAAGTATAGGGGCTGACACCTGCCCGGTGCTGGAAGGTTAAGAGGAGGGGTTATCCGTAAGGAGAAGCTCTGAATTGAAGCCCCAGTAAACGGCGGCCGTAACTATAACGGTCCTAAGGTAGCGAAATTCCTTGTCGGGTAAGTTCCGACCCGCACGAATGGTGTAACGATTTGGATACTGTCTCAACGAGAGACCCGGTGAAATTATATTACCTGTGAAGATGCAGGTTACCCGCGACAGGACGGAAAGACCCCATGGAGCTTTACTGTAGCTTGATATTGGATTTTGGTACAATTTGTACAGGATAGGTAGGAGCCTGAGAACCCGGAGCGCCAGCTTCGGTGGAGGCGTCGGTGGGATACTACCCTGATTGTATTGAAATTCTAACCTAGGACCGTGATCCGGTTCGGGGACAGTGTCAGGTGGGCAGTTTGACTGGGGCGGTCGCCTCCTAAACAGTAACGGAGGCGCCCAAAGGTTCCCTCAGAATGGTTGGAAATCATTCGTAGAGTGCAAAGGCAAAAGGGAGCTTGACTGCGAGACCTACAAGTCGAGCAGGGACGAAAGTCGGGCTTAGTGATCCGGTGGTTCCGCATGGAAGGGCCATCGCTCAACGGATAAAAGCTACCCTGGGGATAACAGGCTTATCTCCCCCAAGAGTCCACATCGACGGGGAGGTTTGGCACCTCGATGTCGGCTCATCGCATCCTGGGGCTGAAGTAGGTCCCAAGGGTTGGGCTGTTCGCCCATTAAAGCGGTACGCGAGCTGGGTTCAGAACGTCGTGAGACAGTTCGGTCCCTATCCGTCGCGGGCGTAGGAAATTTGAGAGGAGCTGTCCTTAGTACGAGAGGACCGGGATGGACACACCGCTGGTGTACCAGTTGTTCCGCCAGGAGCATAGCTGGGTAGCTACGTGTGGAAGGGATAAGTGCTGAAAGCATCTAAGCATGAAGCCCCCCTCGAGATGAGATTTCCCTTGGAGTTAATCCAGTAAGACCCCTTAAAGATGATGAGGTTGATAGGTCTCGGGTGGAAGCACGGCGACGTGTGGAGCTGAGAGATACTAATCGGTCGAGGACTTATCCTATAAATAAGTTTAGAGTGATGAGTGTTGAGTTTTGAGTTGCGTGAGTAGCTCGAAGCAGTAAATACCAAATTCTAAATAAACGGATTGAATTTTACTCAAGTCTTAAATGTGTGTTATCTAGTTTTCAGGGAATGATTTTTTCTATAAAATAAGCTGGTTGACCTGTTAAGGTCAGTTGCTTTTTTTGACGGAAAGAACTAAAAGGTATTGACATAGATGAAAATATGTTTTATCATATCAATTGTCTATGTTGTTATACAAGTTTGGTGGCGATAGCGAAGAGGTCACACTCGTTCCCATGCCGAACACGATCGTTAAGCTCTTCAGCGCCGATGGTAGTTGGGGGTTTCCCCCTGTGAGAGTAGGACGTCGCCAAGCAAATTCCTTGTATCTACTTATATTGATAATGGACTATTAAATCATTCCACAGTAGCTCAGTGGTAGAGCAATCGGCTGTTAACCGATCGGTCGTAGGTTCGAGTCCTACCTGTGGAGCCATGCTTCCATAGCTCAGTAGGTAGAGCACTTCCATGGTAAGGAAGGGGTCGTCGGTTCAAATCCGGTTGGAAGCTCCATTTTCATATTCATGGCCCGTTGGTCAAGCGGTTAAGACACCGCCCTTTCACGGCGGTAACACGGGTTCGAATCCCGTACGGGTCACCATTTACTATTGATATATTTAATACTTCGGAGGATTAGCTCAGCTGGGAGAGCACCTGCCTTACAAGCAGGGGGTCGGCGGTTCGAACCCGTCATCCTCCACCAAATTTTCTTCGCAGCATAGTGGAGCAAAATAACTTACTTTAATATGCCGGCCTAGCTCAATTGGTAGAGCAACTGACTTGTAATCAGTAGGTTGGGGGTTCAAGTCCTCTGGCCGGCACTCGTGAACAACAGCAATGTGGAGGGGTAGCGAAGTGGCTAAACGCGGCGGACTGTAAATCCGCTCCCTCCGGGTTCGGCGGTTCGAATCCGTCCCCCTCCACCATTCTTTCATTGGGCTATAGCCAAGCGGTAAGGCAACGGACTTTGACTCCGTCATTCTCTGGTTCGAATCCAGATAGCCCAGCCATTATTATTCGAGCCATTAGCTCAGTTGGTAGAGCATCTGACTTTTAATCAGAGGGTCGAAGGTTCGAATCCTTCATGGCTCATCAGTTTTAAAACTTTCCATAATGCGGAAGTAGTTCAGTGGTAGAACACCACCTTGCCAAGGTGGGGGTCGCGAGTTCGAACCTCGTCTTCCGCTCCAAAGCAACTACGTCGAATAAACATCTTTGCAGCTTTGCGACGAGCAAACGAAGTGGCGCAGGAGCATTGCATTTCATTATATTTTAAATTACTGCGGGTGTAGTTTAGTGGTAAAACCTCAGCCTTCCAAGCTGATGTTGTGAGTTCGATTCTCATCACCCGCTCCAAATGGGGCCTTAGCTCAGCTGGGAGAGCGCCTGCCTTGCACGCAGGAGGTCAGCGGTTCGATCCCGCTAGGCTCCACCATACATATTACAATGAAAAACCCTAGGATAACCTAGGGTTTTATTTTTCTTGCGCTATTTTATTGAACACGTTTAAGAGCTTGTCCAATCTAGTGCTAGCATCAACTACTTCATCAGAACTTAGGGGATAGTCATATGCTAGCTTGATCATATGCTTTCGTGCAATTTCGATTTCTTCCAGCATAATATCGTTATTGTAGTTTTTCTTCATGATTCAATCCCTCCTAGTATTTTTTATACCCTGGATAAAAAAAGCAAAACGTATTTCTTCAAAATTGTGGAATTTTATTTTTATCATGTTAAAATTAAGTTTGTTTGAAACTTATTTAAGTGTTGTTCGTAAATAGAGTAACCGCATAGAAGCGGAGGTAAAAAAAGTATGGACACATTAGTAAAGCGCATAATACAAAATGTAAAAAAAGGTGACCAACAAGCATTTGCTGAGCTAGTCGAGCTCTATAAGGATAAAGTTTATCAAATTTCCTATCGAATGGTTGGTAATGTTCATGAAGCACAAGACATTGCTCAAGAAGCGTTTCTTAGGGCTTATATGAATATTGAAACATATGATACAAATCGGAAGTTTTCAACTTGGTTATTCCGTATTGTGACAAACCTATCGATCGACCGACTCAGAAAGAAAAAACCAGACTTTTATCTTGATCAAGAAATTAGTGGAACAGAGGGATTAACACTTGCGTCCCAAATTGCTGCAGCTGATGAACTACCGGAAGATTTAGTGATTACACATGAACTACAAGATTGGATACAAGGAGAAATATTAAAGTTACCAACTAAATATCGTTCGGCTATTATTTTGAAGTATATTGAGGACCTTTCATTGAAGGAAATAAGTGAGATTTTAGATCTTCCTATCGCAACGGTTAAAACAAGAATTCACCGTGGGCGAGAAGCACTTAGGAAACGATTAAGCAATGTATAAAGGAGAGAGGATCAATGAATTGTGAAAAAGAAATATTCTCCTTAATTCACAAGTATTTGGATGAAGAGGTTAATGATATTGAACGTAAACAGTTGAATAGTCATTTACGAGAATGTGAAAAGTGCCGAACACACATGAGCGAATTAAAAAAATCAATTGCCTTCATTCAAAGCTCTTCGCATATTGTAGCGCCAACAGATTTCACCAATCTTGTCATGAAGCAATTACCACAACAAAAGCCTTCTGTTAATTGGAAGCGTTGGATGAAAAGACATCCGATCTTTGTTGCTGCATCTATATTTGTCATCCTTATGGCTACCAGTATGTTTTCCATGTGGACTGATGGTGGCGAGAAGCTTTCCGTAACTGGGCAAGCAAACTTAATTATTGATAAGGAGAGAAATATTGTTGTTGTTCCTGAAGGAGAGGTAGTTGAAGGGGATCTACTAATTAGAAATGGTAGCATTCAAGTAGATGGACAAGTGAATGGGAATCTTACTGTTGTTAACGGTCATAAATATATGGCTTCAGCAGGGCAGGTAGCAGGAAATATAGAAGAGATTAATGAGGGGTTAGAATGGCTTTGGTATAATATAAAATCATTCTTCTCTGAGGTTGTAAATATCTTTGAAAATAAAAAAGAATAATGTTATTTAAGTGTCACTGTCCATAAACTATGGAGGAGACACTTTTTTCATCTTCCTTGAAAGTAGAAATACTATTCATGGGGGTGTAGCTGATATAGTAATGATGATATGGTATAATATAAAAGTTATAAACCTCATAATAAAGAATCTTTGTTTGGAGGAAAAAAGATGCAGTTTTTTGAAGATATTCAACTTCTTACTATAATAAGAGTTGCTGTAGATATACTACTTGTTACATTTGTAATATATAAACTTATCATGATCATTCGTGGAACGAGAGCGGTACAGCTCCTTAAAGGGATTACGGTTATACTAGCTGTCTGGTTTTTGAGTGGACAATTAGGATTACATACACTTAGGTGGATTATGTCCCAAGCTGTCATTTATGGTTTGTTAGCAATTATCATTATTTTTCAGCCTGAACTTCGGCGAGCTTTAGAGCAATTAGGTAGAGGGAAATTTTTAGCCCGGTCAAGTTCAATTGACGACCTAGAAGTCGAAAAGGCTGTTGATGAAATTGTCAAAGCTTCTATTTATATGGGGAAACGTCGTATTGGTGCGTTAATCTCGATTGAGCGAGAAACAGGAATGAATGATTATATTGAAACAGGGATTGCTGTGCAGGGGAAATTAACGTCTGAATTGCTAATAAATATTTTTATTCCCAATACACCATTACATGATGGAGCAGTAATTATAAAAAATCAGCAAATAATGGCAGCTGGTTGTTATTTACCTTTGTCAGAAGATCCTTTTATTTCGAAAGAGTTAGGGACGAGGCATAGAGCTGCATTAGGAATAAGTGAGGTAACTGATAGTATTACCTTGGCTGTTTCTGAAGAAACTGGTCATATTTCTGTAACGAAAAATGGTGAGTTGCACCGAAATCTTGATGAAGAAGCATTAAAAGAGTTACTAAAGCAAGAGCTTGTAACAAATGTAAAAGCCAACTCTACTTCACTTTGGCAGTGGGGAGGGAAGAAAAATGGATAGATTGTATAATGACCCCTGGTTTGTGAAAGCTATCTCCTTTTTTATAGCAGTGATGCTTTTCGCTATTGTAAATTTTGATAATGCAAATAATCAACCAGGTGCGCTACCAAATATCACAAATGGATCGTATACGATAGAGGAAGTTCCTCTAAATGTTTATTATAACGAAGAAGAATACGCCATTACTGAAATTGTTGATCATGTTCAGGTGAATTTAAGGGGACCTCAAAATGTCCTAACTTTTTTCCAAATTGCACGACCTTCCTATGATGTGTTTATTGATCTACGTAATTTAGGAACAGGGACCCATGAAGTCAATGTACAACATCGTAATTTTCCAAATGAGTTAACGGTAAACATTGTCCCTGAAAAAGTAACGGTCTCAATTGAAGAAAAAAGAACGATTTCAATCCCAGTCGATATAGAATTACTCAATAAATCAGCATTACCAGGTGGATATACATTAGGGACACCAATTGTAAATCCAGTGAATGTAGAGATTACAGCAGCTGAAAGCATTATTAGTCAAGTTGGATTTGCAAAAGGGTTTGTCGATGTTAATGGCTCTAATGAAACAATAGAGAAGAGTGTTCCAGTAAAAGTCTATGATCAGCATGGCAATGAGCTTCACATTGATGTTAATCCAACGGTAGTCGACGTGAAAGTGCCAATCATAAGTCCAAATAAGGATGTCCCACTTAAGATTAATCGTCTTGGTGAGTTGCCAGAGGGGTTTAGTATAAAAACAATTAATACGGATCCTAAAGACGTTACAATTTTTGGACCAATAGATGTGATTAATCAAATAAGTGTAATTGAAGGGATAGAAGTGGATTTATCGACAATTACTGAAAATAAAATTCTTGAGGTTGAGATTCCAATTCCACCAGGAGTGGAAAAAGTGACTCCAGCCGTAGTAAAAGTAGTGATAGAAGTAGACATAGAAGAGGAAATAGTGATCACTGACATTCCTATAGGTGTCATAGGGAAAAGGGATCAAGTAGAAGTTGCGTTTGTCTTACCAGAGCAAGAGTTAATTACAATTATCGTTAAAGGATCGCCAACGACAATTCAACGTTTACGAAAAGAAGATTTAAATGTGCACATTGATGTTAATCAATTACCTATTGGAGAACATGATGTACCTCTACAGGTTACTGGTCATCAAAATGTAAAATTCACTTTGCCCTTTAACAATGTAAGGGTAAATATATCAGAAGTTTTGAGTGCTGAGGAAGAAGAGACCGAAAGCATTACTGAAGCCAACGATGAAACAACGTAAAAATTAGCTATTATTTGCATGTAAATCTAAGGAGAGATATGAAATGGGAAAATATTTTGGAACAGATGGAGTCAGAGGAGTTGCTAACACTGAACTGACACCAGAACTAGCATTTAAGCTTGGGAGATTTGGTGGATATGTCTTAACGAAAAATACAGATAAGCCTAAAGTATTAATTGGACGGGACACTCGCATCTCTGGGCATATGCTTGAAGGAGCTTTGGTAGCTGGTCTTCTTTCCATAGGTGCAGAAGTAATGCGATTAGGAGTCATCTCAACACCAGGAGTTGCCTATTTAACGAAAGCTATTAGTGCACATGCAGGAGTGATGATTTCTGCTTCGCACAATCCAGTTGCAGACAATGGTATTAAGTTTTTTGGTCCAGATGGTTATAAGCTATTAGACCACCAAGAGGAAGAAATTGAAAAGCTTTTGGATAAAGAAGTAGATGAGTTGCCACGTCCAGTCGGAGCTAATGTTGGTCAACTAAATGATTACTTCGAAGGTGGACAAAAGTATTTACAATTTCTAAAGCAAACTGTTGAAGAGGATTTTACAGGGATCCATATAGCTTTGGATTGCGCGAACGGGGCAGCATCGTCACTGGCTCCTCATCTATTTGCAGATTTAGAAGCGGACATCTCAACAATTGGAACCAGTCCAAATGGAACAAATATTAATGATGGGGTTGGCTCAACACATCCTGAGAAATTAGCTCAGTTTGTGCTCGATAGAAAAGCTGATATTGGATTAGCTTTCGATGGTGATGCGGATCGGTTAATTGCGATTGATGAAAATGGCCATATTGTTGATGGTGATCAGATTATGTATATTTGTGCAAGGTACTTTAAAGAGCAGGGCAGATTGAAACATCAAACAGTAGTTTCAACGGTTATGAGTAATTTAGGGTTTTATAAGGCGATTGAAGAGGCAAAGATTGATGCGCGACAAACCGCTGTTGGTGATCGTTATGTGATGGAGGAAATGAGAAAGGGCGGCTACAATTTAGGTGGTGAGCAATCCGGACACATTATTTTCCTTGATTACAACACAACTGGAGATGGTTTATTATCCGCACTGCAGTTAGTTAATATTATGAAGGTAACTCAAAAGCCTCTGTCCGAGCTCGCATCAGGAATGAAGAAATTCCCACAAACTCTTGTTAACATTCGAGTTGAGGACAAGCAAGCGATGTTAACGAATGAAGTTATTAATGATAAAATCCGTCGAGTAGAAGAAGCGATGGGTGGAGAAGGTCGTATTCTCGTTCGTCCTTCTGGAACAGAACCTCTTGTTCGCGTTATGGCAGAAGCTCCTACACAAGAGCTTTGTGATCAATATGTACAAGAAATTGTTGATGTAGTGAAAAAGGAAATGGGAACTGAGTAAAGGGTAAATAAAGCAAAGGGCCAATGCTCTTTGCTTTTCTTATTGTAAGGAAATTATATGGCTTTGGATAAGTTTAATTATAGTGATAGTCTAGCTCCACCTCCCAGCCGAGGTCAGTATCCTTTGTCGGGGCTAAGCGTGGAAAAAGCACAGTATCAGTATCCTTTTTCCTAGACGTCTTGCGCTTTTCTTATTTCACGGTGCACAAAACAAGTGCTACGTGCATATTTTTGTAATAAGCCTTTGCACTAAAAATTAGTTTGTATTTTTTATGGGTTAAAACACCAATTGACGTTATTTGTAAGTTTGTAGTATGATTAGTCTGATTTGTAAATTGAAAGGAGGATCGGAGACACTATATTTTATAAAAGCGCCTGAACTATTCGGACGGGAAAATGGATAGTTGACGAGGAAGAGGTTTATCGAAGTAATCGGCGGATGCCTCTCGGTTGCCACACCACAACCGCAAGCTTTAGCAAAAAAACAAGAAGGTGACTTCTTGAACAAAGACTAAAGTACTGGTGCTCTGCGAAGAATATTACGTAAAGAGTGGGGCAAGTATGCCCCTATATAGTTACACAAAGATTTTGTGTATGTATATTAGCGCTGCTTGCCCCCCAATTAGGGAGGATTATTAATTATGTGCGGAATCGTTGGATATGTAGGAAATCAAGATGCAAAAGAAATCTTGTTAAAAGGTTTAGAGAAGTTAGAGTATAGAGGTTATGATTCAGCAGGTATTGCGATTGTTAACGAAGAAGGAGTACATCTTTTTAAAGAAAAGGGACGCATTGCTCAATTACGTGAAGTAGTTGATCAAAACGAAACGGGAACAGTCGGAATTGGTCACACTCGTTGGGCGACTCATGGTGCTCCAAGTCGTGTTAATGCTCATCCACATCAAAGTACTTCAAGTCGTTTTACGATTGTTCATAACGGTGTTATTGAAAACTATGAGGAAATCCAAAAGGAATATCTAAAAGGTGTCTCATTTGTAAGTGAAACGGATACAGAAGTAATTGTTCAATTGGTAGAACGTTCGATGGGAGAAGGGAACTCTGTTGAAAGAGCTTTTAGACAGACATTATCCTTATTAAAGGGTTCTTACGCAATTGCCTTATTAGATGAAACAGATCCAGACAAAATTTATGTAGGAAAAAATAAAAGTCCTCTTTTAGTTGGTCTTGGTGAAGACGTAAATGTTGTGGCTAGTGATGCTATGGCAATGTTGAACGTTACCAATAAGTTTGTAGAACTTATGGATAAAGAGATTGTCATTGTTAGTCGTGATGAAGTAACAATCAAGAACCTAGCTGGAGTTACAATTACTAGAGAACCTTTTATTGCTGAATTAGATGCAAGTGATATCGAAAAGGGAACGTATCCGCATTATATGCTAAAGGAAATTGATGAACAGCCTTTAGTGATTCGTAATATTATCTCCAAGTATCAAGATGAAAATGGAGAAGTTACGTTAGATGAGAATATCCGTAATGCTGTAAAAGCTGCAGATCGTATTTATATTATTGCTGCAGGTACTAGCTACCATGCTGGTCTTGTTGGAAAGCAGCTTATTGAAACGATTGCGAAGAAACCAGTAGAAACGCATATTGCTAGTGAGTTCCTTTACAATATGCCTTTAGTATCTGAAAAACCACTCTTTATTTTTATCTCACAAAGCGGTGAAACAGCAGATAGCCGTGGTGTTTTAGTAAATGTGAAAAAATTAGGCTATCCAGCCTTAACGATTACAAATGTTCCAGGATCAACATTATCTCGTGAAGCTGATTTTACACTTCATACTGTTGCTGGTCCTGAGATTGCAGTAGCATCTACAAAGGCTTATACGGCGCAAATGGCAGTGTTATCTTTACTAGCTGTTGATGCAGCTAAAGCTCAGGGGTTAAAGCTAGAGTTTGATCCAATTAAAGAGCTAAGCATCGTTGCTACGGTAATGGAAACACTGTGTGATCAAAAAGAAGCGTTAGAAAAAATTGCACGTGATTATTTAAGCGTAACTCGCAACTGTTTCTTTATTGGCCGTGCTTCTGATTTTTATGTTGGATTAGAAGGTGCCTTGAAATTAAAAGAAATCTCTTATATCCAAGCAGAAGGTTTTGCTGGTGGGGAATTAAAGCACGGAACGATTGCATTAATTGAAGAAGGAACACCGGTAATTGCCTTAGCAACACAAGCACATGTAAACTTAAGCATTCGTGGGAATGTTAAGGAAGTTGCAGCTCGTGGTGCGAATCCATGCATCATTAGTTTAGAAGGACTAAATGCAGAGAACGATCAATTGGTATTACCAAAAGTTCACGAATATCTAACACCACTTGTTGCTGTAGTTCCATTACAATTACTTGCTTATTATGCTTCACTTCACAGAGGCTGTGACGTTGATAAGCCAAGGAACTTAGCGAAGAGTGTAACTGTAGAATAATTTTAAAAAACTCTTAGTACAGCATCTTGATGTACTAGGAGTTTTTTTGCGTTAAAGAAAAAAATTATGCAACTAGATTTTTGGTGAAATTGAACAAGTATAACCAAGTCTTACAGGCAATTACCTTCACATATATTAACACTCTAAGAAAAATACTAAATGTATGAACTACTATGGCATGATGGAGGGGAAATATGAGCGCATTTAACTATAAAAATTCCTGGTTCAAAAACATTCGAGGGGATATCTTAGCGGGGATTGTTGTCGCACTTGCTTTAATTCCTGAGGCAATTGCTTTTTCAATCATTGCAGGGTTGGATCCAATGGTTGGGTTATATGCATCATTCGTAATGGCTATTGTTATTTCCTTTGTGGGAGGAAGACCGGGAATGATTTCTGCTGCAACAGGGGCGATGGCGCTAGTAATTGTTACACTGGTTGCGGACCATGGGTTACAGTATCTATTAGCTGCTACATTACTGACAGGAGTTCTTCAAATCCTGTTTGGTCTGTTTAAGTTAGCTAGGTATATGAAGTTTATTCCTCGGTCCGTAATGGTTGGCTTTGTGAATGCACTTGCTATCCTTATTTTTATGTCGCAACTTGAGTATTTTATTGGTGAAAGACCTATGATATATGCGTTAGTTGCGCTAACATTGCTCATTATCTATTTATTCCCTTACATAACTAGGGCAGTGCCATCTACTCTAGTAGCGATTGTTATTGTCACAGCTTTAGCAGTACTGATGAATATCCATGCCTGGACAGTCGGCGATATGGGGACAATTCCAAGAACATTACCTGATTTTTTCATTCCAGCTGTTCCTTTTAACTTAGAAACACTAAGAATTATCTTCCCGTATTCAATTGCTTTAGCTGTTGTTGGTCTGATTGAATCATTATTAACTGCTTCGATTGTTGATGATATGACAAACTCTGATAGTGAAAAAAATATTGAAAGTGGCGGACAAGGAATTGCAAACATTGCTGTAGGATTATTTGGTGGGATGGCTGGTTGTGCAATGATAGGCCAGTCAGTCATAAATGTAAAGTCAGGTGGTAGGGGTAGGTTGTCTACTTTTGTAGCTGGTGTTTTTCTGATGTTTTTGATTGCCGTGTTAGGTGATATTGTTGTATTAATCCCTATGGCTGTATTGGCCGGAGTGATGATCATGGTTTCCATTAGTACATTTGACTGGAACTCGATAAGGACACTTCACTTAGTCCCTAAAACGGATGCAACGGTTATGGTTGTTACAGTAGTAACGGTTGTTGTAACACATAATCTTGCTATTGGCGTCTTTGCTGGTATTTTATTGAGTGCAATGTTCTTTGCATCGAAAATATCGAATGTCGAAGTTGAAAGTAAGCTTGAAGGAAGAGTGAAGGTGTATAAAATTAGAGGACAACTATTCTTTGCCTCTGTCACTGATCTATTAAAGAAATTCGATTACAAAGACGATGTGAAAAAGGTAGAAATAAATTTATCAAGATCCCATATTTGGGATGATTCTGCGGTAGTTGCTATTGATAAAATTGTTCATAAATTTAAAGAAAACGGAATTGAGGCAAATGTTACAGGATTGAATGAAGAAAGTTCAGAGTTAGTGGATAAACTGGCAAATAGGTTAGGTGGTCATTAAACGGAGGTGAGAGATTTGTACAAGAAAATATTATTAGCATATGATGGGTCAGAACATTCAAAGCGTGCCGCGGAAAACGCAATCCAGATTGCAAAATGCAGCTCTGATTCGACAGTAGAAATTGTTTATGTGGTCGATGCAAATAAGGCAAAGAATGATGTACTGAGCAATTGGAACACAATGAATTTAGAGGAAAAACGAAAAGAACTTTTAACTGGTGTAACAAAGAAAGCCACTGATGAAGGTGTAAAATACTCTATCAAGATCTTACAAGGCGAAGCAGGCCCATCGATCATTAAATACGCCAATGATAATGATTTCAATATTGTAATTATAGGAAGTAGAGGTTTAGATGGAATACAGGAGTTCGTCTTAGGAAGTGTTAGTCATAAAGTAGCAAAACGAGTAAACTGTCCAGTGTTAATAGTAAAATAACAAAAGGTGTAATTCCTTAGGAAACTGAGGAATTATACCTTTTTTATTAGGTGATTTGAAGTTCCGTCAATAAAGTAGACAAAAAAAATTGAGATTTTTTTGGTGAAACCACTACCGCACTTCGTTTGGTGGGGTAGTAGAAGTGATCAATCAAAAACATGACTGATCACTTCTACTACCAAATGTCTAAATTATGAGATATTTTGTTGAGCCTACCGATAGTTTCTCTCGAATTGATTGGGTGAACACTTTCCTATCGTCGTATGTTTTCTTTTCTCATTATAAAAACTACTTATATAATAATTAACAGCTTTTATAGCCTCAGAACGTGTCTTAAAGCGGCGTCTATATATTAAGTCTTTCTTTAACGTCGCATGAAATGATTCAATACAAGCATTGTCATATGGATCACCTTTTCTACTCATGCTAATTTGAATTCCATGTTCGTTTAAAAGGTTTGTATACTCATTACAACAGTACTGTGAACCTCTATCTGAATGATGAATTAATCCCTCTTCAGGCTGCCTTGCTATAATAGCCCTATTTAATGCTTGTAACGTAAGTTCCTTTTTCATACGAGTATCAAGTGACCATCCAACAATTTTTCTAGAGAATAAGTCCATAACTGTTGCTAAATAAACCCAGCCTTCTAGTGTCCACAAATACGTAATATCAGTGACCCAGATACGATTCGGAGTATCTACGTTGAATTGTCGTTTAACTAGGTTTGGATATATTTTTAAGGTATGATTTGAATCCGTTGTCACTTTATACTTTTCCTTTGGAATCGCTCTTAGCCCCAACTCGCGCATCACTCTAGCTACGGTTTTCTGAGAAATAACGTATCCCCAGTCTAATAGATCATCATGTACTCTAGGACTACCATATGTGCCACCACTCTCATGAAACGACTTCTTAATTTTTTGTTCAATTTCTTTTCTATAACGTTCTCTTTCTGAATGAGTTTTCGCCTTGTTGTTTACCCATTTATAGTAACCGCTCGTCGAAACTTCAAGTACTTTGCACATCTTGGATACAGTAAATTCATCCCGATGAGCCTGAATGAAACTGTAGATTATACTTGGTTTTTGGTGAAGATGTGCATCGCCTTTTTTAAGATTTCATTTTCCTCTTTTAGCTGTTGTAATTCTATTTCATGTTGTATTTTAATCTTTTCAAATTCTTTAGGCGTAATGTATTGTTCAGTAAACATATCACCTCTAGCTTTTTCTTTATAAGCTAAGACCCATCTGGAAACAGTTTTGTAAGCTAGTTCAAACTCATAAGCTACCTCAGTAGCCTTTCTTCCTTCTTCTACAATTAATTTGGCTATATACTCCCTATACTCTTGTGTATGATGCTTACCCATATGAACACGTCCTTTAGAATGATAATTATATTATTAACTAAAATCTCATTTTGACGTGTCCACTTATTAGACTAACTTTAGATTTTCATAAAACTTTGTTGTTTTTAGGTCGTCTATTGAGAATAAATAAGCTTTTGGGACAAATTTATTTATACCAAAAAGCTTATTTATTCTCAATAGCTTCACGCAGAGCGTGAAGAACCAAGCATTCGCTTGGTTACGCCCTAAAACTAATAGCAACAATATTCTAGAAAAGAGCGTGAGCCATAGAATTATTTCGCAATGTCTATTTTTTAGTAAATTTTTGAAACAATTTTAGGAGTTCATTCGTCTAATACTAATGAGTAGTTTTTTCTGAATAATAGAAATAACACTAATCTTATCTTGTAAATTATGGTAAGTTATAGAAAGGTTGTTTAAAAATTGGTGATAACTGTAAAGGCTAGAAAACCAATACCTAGCACCAACGTAAGGTTAGTACATAAGCTATCATTTTTAAATTTTATTAAATTAAAGAAAGCAGGTAGAGTATGGTACATAAGACAACGAAACTAGTAATCTTGTTAGCTATTTGTTTTGCTTTTATTTTTCCTTTCCAAACAGTACTTGCGGTAGAGGATCGCCTCACCGTTTCAACAGAAATTGGCTTTGATAACAAAATAAAGCGTCAGCAGGGGTTCCCGATTGCTGTCACAATAACAAATGAGGGGCCTGATATTTCCGGAGAATTGGTGATCTCTGTCTCCCCAGGCTGGAATGCAAACGTAGGGAATATTATTACCTCAGTTGATATTCCAGCAAACAGCGAAAAAACAGTATGGCTTAGTTTACCTGGTCATAGTGATGCGCAATATTACGGAAATCAACAAAATGTCCAGCACATTCGTTTTTATGAGGGTGGTTGGCAGGAAGGAAAAGAAGTTAAGGTAGGTGGGAAAACCAAAATAGCGCCTCGGATGTACAATGAGGAGGATGTGTTGGTTGGATTATTTACTGATCAACCTGATGCTTTTAATTTCTTAAAAACTGTAAAAAGGCAACAGTATGGCAATTCTTTTACGACAATTCCGATCGATCCTGCAAGAGTACCGACAGAACCTATTGGATTAGGAATGTTTGAGTTTATCCTTATTGATCAATATTCATTAACTGAATTATCTAATGAGCAACAAGAGGCAATAAAATCATGGATATCAAGTGGTGGCAAGCTTATCGTTGGTGGGGACCTTGGTGTTCAGCAGAAGCTTGGGCAATTGTCCTCACTGTTACCAATGGAACAAGATATCAAATCGGTAACGGCTTCCACGGAATTCTTTAATAAAAAAGATGGACGTGAATATCCGACAGAAACGATTGAGTTGATTACAGGAACGTTGGCAGATAGTGCACAGATAAGTAAAAAAACAGAAAATGGTGATCCGGTGGTGACATCTCGCCCTTATGGTAGAGGAGAAGTACTCCAACTATCGTTCTCTCCTAGCGCACAAACTTTTGCGAGCTGGGATGGAGCGGGGGCCTACTGGTCAGATGCAGTACAACCAACTTTGCAAAACTCTACGATGTACTATGATTCTATTTATGATCGATTAGCATGGGGGATTGCTAATACAACTAGTTTATTTCCGTCATCCTTTCTGCCTTTTTCAGTACTTGTGATTGTGTTCCTTGTTTATGTCATTTTAATTTTTCCAACGATCTATTTTATTTTACGTAAGGTTGATAAGCGGGAGCATTCTTGGTGGATCCTACCAACAATCTCTATCCTTATTTGTTTGGGAATTTTCGGTTTCGGTGGGAAAGACCGAATTGCTCAGCCGCAAATGAATGAAGTGACGATTTTGCAGTTAGATGAGCAAGGACTTGGTCAAGGGTATGGAAGTATTGCATTGTTAAGTAACCGAAGTGGAAATTATACGATCAATGTCTCAACAGGCAGCTTTTCTCCATTTCCGATTTCTAATAATCATTCTATGAACCGTTACGAAGGAAATGCGGGGATTCGCAATCAAGGTGATCAAGTCGATATTTTACTTAAAGATGTTGAGTACTGGTCGATTCGTAACGTCGCTGGACCAATTTCAGCGCTAGAAGTGGGTGGCTTCGAAGTTGATCTTAAGGTCATCGATAAGAAGGTAACGGGAACCTTAAAAAATCAAACACAACTTAGCTTTAGTGAAATGTTGTTATGGTCAGGTCGTCAAGAGGTTTCCCTCGGCTCAGTCGGACCAGGCGAAACCATTGATATTAGCTTTGAACTCAATGGTTCCAGACTTACTACACCGACCTGGAGAAATAATTATTCGCAATCTAGTAACATACTAGAACGCCGACGTGAGGATCTACTTCGTTCATTACAAGAATTTAATATGTTTGAGCGAGGCAAACCAGCGATCGTTGGTTTAAGCGGGGATGAATTGTTGCAAGCTTCACTGGAAAATAAAGCGGCACTTGTCGACCGTTTAAATATTATTGTCCAATCTATTGATGTAAAAGATGCATTTGGTGGTACCTTTGCTCTTAACACAGATGATTTGACACCATATGCGTATATGGTAGAAGGTCAGGGGTACTTGGATACAATGGAACTTGAAAGAGGTGGGCGAAGTGTATATGCCTCTGCAGGAACTTTTGAATTTGGTTTTACAGTACCAGAAGAACTAGTCGGAGAAAAAACAACGTACTCTGAGCTAGGTATCAAGGTTCGAATTCCGGAAAGTTTCAACTATGAAATTTATAACCATGAGGATGAGACTTATGAAGCACTAAATGCTAGCAATACATTTGAGCAACCAAAAAAATATGTAAGTGAGTTTGGTCATATCATGATCCGTGTTCAAAAGTCAGAAATGCCTGATCAACTTCCTGTACCAGAAGTGACACTGAAAGGGGAAACGAAACGATGATTGAAACGATAAATCTAACAAAAAAGTATGGTTCTTTTACAGCGCTTAATGATTTAAACTTATCAATTGCTGAAGGAACAGTTTATGGGTTTGTTGGGCAAAATGGTGCCGGCAAATCAACGACGTTTCAAATATTAGCGACACTCATGTCCCCTACGTATGGCACAGCTTACATTAATGGTTTGGATGTAATCAAGGAATCAGCAAAGGTTCGCCGACTTATTGGTTATATGCCAGATTTCTTTGGTGTCTATGATCAGTTTAAAGCAGAGGAGTATTTACATTTTTATGGTGCGAGTTACGGCCTAACTTTACAGGAACGATCAGAAATCATTCCACAACTACTAGAGTTGGTAAACCTTAGTCATAAGCGCGATTCTTATGTCGATCTACTCTCAAGAGGGATGAAGCAGCGTTTGTGTCTTGCGCGCTCCTTAATCCATGACCCAAAAGTTTTAATTCTTGACGAACCTGCATCGGGACTCGATCCGCGAGCTCGTGTAGAGATGAGAGAAATCCTAAAAGAACTAAAAACGATGGGAAAAACAATTATTATTTCGTCCCATATTTTACCAGAACTAGCAGAAATGTGTGATGAGATTGGCGTAATAGACAATGGAAAGCTTGTAGCATCTGGTACTGTTTCAGAAATTCAGATGAAGCTACAACAGCAAAAGGTGATCACAGTGACAGTTAACACTGATGTCGATAAAACTGTAAGATTTTTTGAAGATGATCCGGATGTAATGAACATTCATGTTCTTGAAAATGGAACGATACAATTTGGCTATCGAGGCTCAGATGACAATCAGCAGGCACTCATTAAAAAGGCAGTCTTAGCAGACGTTCCGTTATTAAGCTTCAAACCTCTTGAAAAAAATCTAGAGGACGTCTTTATGGAAATAACGAAAGGGGTTGAGGAATCGTGAAATCAGCACTTTTAAATCCTGTGTTAAATAAAGAAATTAGACTTCGTTTTCGTTCTAAGAAAAGCTTTATTGGAATTGCTGCCTATTTATTAATTATCGGGATAATCTCTCTTGGGTTTATTGGGTTAACATTAAACTTTGATTCCATGGGAACATTTCGACCTGAAGAAAGTAGGGGGATGTTTCTATTAATTAGTATGTTTCAGCTTGCCCTCGTTATTTTTATTACTCCGGGCTTAACAGGAGGCGTAATAAGTAGTGAAAGAGAGAGGCAGACATTGCCCATTTTATTAACTACGGCACAATCATCTAGCTCGATCATTTTTAGTAAGCTTATATCTTCACTAGCATTCCTACTTTTGATTGTATTTGCTTCAGCTCCTTTATATATGATCATCTTCTTGTATGGAGGTATTTCACCATCAAGTGTACTTGCTAGTTTCGGACTTTATACGTTCACGATGCTTGTGATTGGAAGTATTGGTGTTTTACTATCTACTCTCATTCAAAAAACGATTATTGCGATGGTTACCACCTACAGCGTTGCCTTTTTTATGACAGGTGGCTTAGCCGTTATTACGGTGATGCTAACAAACTTCAGTTATTCATTCCAAAATCAAGGACAGGACTATATATGGCCATTTCTATTTGCATCAATTAATATTCCGATCATGTTCTTTTCATTGTTTGAGGAATCCATCCTTAGTCAATTTCAGGATATGTCAGGATATTCATTTTCGCCATGGATCATTTTCTTTAGTGTGTACAGTGCTGTAATTGTATTGTCGCTAATATTAGCAATCAAGAAATTGCGTCCAAAAATGCGAACGAAACCCTATCCAAAACGAATTAGCTGCTAGATATCAGTAAAAAAGGAGTGAGGCGAAGTGGACGATAAAGGTCAATTTCTAAAGCTATTGCTAGAAGTGAAAAATAACCTCTTAAAGTATCACTTTTTTCGTTTTTTTCAATACGCGCTTTTCTTTATTGTTTTGGCCATTTTTATCATAGCGATGCTTGCTCGTTGGGTTGTCATCACCAATATTTTCGTCTGGCTACTAATCGTTTCCGTCATGGCATTTGCTGGGGTTTTCTTTTATTGGTATCAGAAAAGACCAACAACGAAGACTGCTACCCTTTTATACGATGGTGAAGTGAAAGAAAGCAGAGTCATTACTGCCTTTTCATTTTTAAGTGATACTCGTGAATTAGCGAGGTTGCAGCGACTCGAGGCTATTAGGCTAATGAAGCAAGCTAAGCACGAGATCGTCTCTAAGCAAAAGTACACCTTTCATTGGAAAGAATTGAGTATCGTCATTGTCCTAATTAGTGGGACGGTTCTCTCATTCCTATATCCGAGTGAGCCGATGGTAGCAGCTGAAGCTATTCAAACAAATAAAGAGTTAATTAATGATTTGCAGGAAGAAATGAAAGAACTAGATGAACAAGAAAACGAAGAGCTAAAAGAAAAGCTTGAACAACTGAAAGAAAAGTTAAAAGAAGTAGAAACTGCAGAAGAGGCCCTACAGGAGCTTCTCCTTACCGAACAGCTATTAGAAGAAATGAAGCTAGAACTAGAATTGAAAGAACAACAGCTTAACCAGTTTTCAGAACAGTTTGATCATGCGGACTTGAGTGAACTAGCGAAGGCATTGAAGGAACTAAATGAAGCGGCTCTCCAAGAAGCCTTAGAAGCATTAAAAGGGGTTGAGCTAACAGAAGAACAGAAACAAGCGCTTCTTGAAGCAATGGAGAAGTTGTCTGGTCATGATGTTGGTTCCATGGAAGAGTTAACCGCTGAAGAGCTTGCGGAAATGTTGGAGAACTTAGAGGAATTTCTTTCAGAATTAATGGAGGCTAGTCTCGATTTAGAGGCACTTGCACAGTTGCAGCAGCAATTACAGCAGTCTGCAATGTCAATGAACTCTAATATGTCGAGTGCAGGACTTCAAGCTAACCCTTCTCTCTCTTTTTCAAAACCACAAACGCAACCATCGTCATCTAATGGTAATTCCTCAGGGCAGGAAGGTTCCGAGTCAGGCAATGAAGGTGGAGAAGGTCAAGGCGGAGAAGGTTCAGGCTCGGGCGAAGGTAGTGGTTCTGGCCAGGGGCAGGGCCAAGGCCAAGGTTCTGGGAGTGGCTCGGGTTCTGGTGGTCAAGGTTCAGGAGGTGGAGGCCAAGGTGCAGGAGTTGGTCAAGGTTCAAGAGAATTAGTTACTGTTCCTGATCGTTTGCAAGCAGGAACAAACATAGAAACGGATCAAGGAGAACTTGGTTCTGGAAGTGGCGAAAAGCAGCAGTCAGAAACAGCCGCAGTCTTAAAAGGGTCTACGCGACCTTTTCAAGAAGTCCGTGGATATTATGAAGCAAGCTATAGAGAAAGTATGAAACGCATGCAGCTCCCGCGGCATTTAGAAGGGGTTGTCCGTGATTACTTTAGTGAACTTAATATGGAACAGGAGTGACCAACGTGGAAGAAGCACAATTTCAGCAAGCGCGCGAGCAGCTACAAATAACAAAACGAGCGATTCAGTCCTTTATTGTAGGACAGGAGGATGCACTTAATCAAATTATATGGTCGATGTTTGCTGGGGGGCACGCCTTATTAGAGGGACTTCCAGGTGTAGGGAAAACAATGATGATTCGTACGATTTCAGAGGCAATGGAACTGAGCTTTTCAAGAATTCAGTTTACTCCTGATCTCATGCCAGCGGATATTACAGGGACAATGATGATTGAACCAAATGAACAGGGGAAGCAAGAGTTTACTTTTCACCAAGGACCTGTTTTTTCAAATATTGTTCTAGCAGATGAAATTAACCGGGCGACGCCAAAAACTCAAAGTGCACTACTTGAGGCAATGGGGGAGCAGACTGTAACAGTTATCGGAGAAACACATTCCTTACCAAGGCCGTTCTTCGTGCTTGCAACACAAAACCCCGTTGATTTAGAGGGGACATATCCTTTACCCGAGGCTCAAATGGATCGCTTTCTTTGCAAAATTAATATCGCTTATCCTAGAAAGAACGAGTTAAAAACGATTATTGAGCGAACAGTGACAAATGAAAAAAAGGACATTCAAGCGCTGATGAATAGCTTGGATGTTATCGCAATTCAAAAACTGGCAACTAAAATCCTTGTTGCGGATGATATTCTCGATTTCGCTATTAACCTAGTGATGGCTACTCATGCAGATCATGAGCTCGCACCAGAGTCTGTTCGCGCTTACGTTCGTTTTGGCTCAGGTCCACGTGGCCTCCAAAGCTTAATTAAAATCGCAAAAGTGCGTGCTTTAATGGAAGGGCGCTACCATGTTTCAGTTGGTGACATAAAACAAGCAGCTTTACCTGTGTTACGCCATCGCCTATTTTTAAACTTTGAAGGAGAAGCAACGGGTATTTCAACGGACAGATTGATTGAAGATGTCATTGAAAAAGTTTCTGTTGCCGAAACTGTATGACGATGCTACTACCATCAGATTTACGGCTAAGATTAGGACGTTTAGCGTGGCAAACAACCCAGATGAAACGCGGCCTGCAAAAAGGTAGTCGTCGCTCGAAAATGTTTGGTAGTTCACTAGACTTTTCTGATTTCAGACCGTACCAACCGGGTGATGATGTTCGTCAGGTCGATTGGAATGTTTATGCTAGAACCAATCGGCATTATATTAAAAGGTTTTTAGATGAACAAGAATTGTCGTTAACCATCTACTTAGACTGTTCATCATCCATGGGATTAGAGGAAGAGAAGTGGCAAGCGGCTAAAGCATTAACTGCTGCGATTGCACATATTGGATTAGCTAATGATGACCGGGTCTCAATTATACCGGTATCCAAAAGTAATGTTCCTTTTTTAAACAAAAAAGGAATTGTCTTTTCTAATCAAATGGTTCAGCAAATTCAAACATATCAGACGTCTGTGACGGAACATTTCTTTGAGCAATTACCACAGTTTCGCCAGCGAAAGTCCATGTTAAGTTTTTTGATTAGCGATTGTCTTGACCCAGTAAATGTAATGATGAACCAGTTAAAGGTTGTTCAGGCACACCAACAGCTCCGTGTCGTACATCTTCTTAGTGAAAGGGAATTAAACCCTACCATCTCTGGGGATTTAAAATTAATTAATGTTGAAGATGAAACGGACGTAGTGCAAGTAAGCATGAATCGCCAAGTCCTTCAACAATATGAAGAGAGATTGCAAGAACATTGTCTTTCTCTTGAAAGACAATGCAATGACCGTGGAATTGGCTACGTACAGGTTAGCTCAGGTCAATCTCTAGAGGATATTATCTTATATGAAATGAGAAAAAAGGGTTGGTTAGCGTAGCGTGATTAGCCAATGGTCGAAAACAGAGCAAAAGGAAGTTAATTTGGACTTAGAAAACTGTCGAGCTACAGGTGCCATCTGATCCTGCAGTACTCGTCGCAAGTGCGAAGAAGCTAAATCGGGGTAGATCTTGGCTCGGGGTCAAAAACAATTGTTCACTTAAACGCTGCCTCTGTGGTCCAATAGGACCTTGAGGCAAAGCTGCATGTAGCTAAATCTAGAAGTAACACCTGTTGTGAACGAGGTCAGTAGCTTTTGTCGGGGCTTAAATGGAAAAAGCAGACCACTTTTTCCTAGGGAAAAAGCCACTACACTTTTTCCTAGGTGCCTTGCGCTTTTCTTAATGAAAGTAGGTGACAGCGATGGGAATACTAGTTCCCGCATTTTTAGGGCTTTCTATTTTTATAGGTGGAGTCGTCCTTTTTTATATGTTTAGAAAGCAATATACGGAACAAGTCATTTCATCTAATTTACTTTGGGAGCAAGTGATGAATGAATGGCAGGCAACAACGTGGTGGAAAAAGCTGCAAAGGCAGCTTTTGTTGTTGCTACAAATATTAATCCTCCTCTTCTTAATGCTGGCGCTAGCTCGTCCTTTTTTTACTGCAGATGGATTAGAAGGTGATCATGTAATTATCCTTTTGGATAGTTCTGCTTCCATGACGACAACCATTGATCAAGATGGAACAACTAGATTTGAGCAGGCCAAAAAAGAAATCTCGGGACTGATAGATAAACGCTCACGTAGTCAAGCTGTAAGTATCATTTCCATAGCTTCGACTCCAACCCTAGTAGTAAATAGAGAAATAGATCAGCGAGTCATGAAAGATGCCCTTGAGGAGATCACTATATCCTATGAATATAGTGAAATTCAGCGAGCTTTGTCCTTGGCTAAGGCATTAAGTGAACAGCAGGCATCAAGTATCTATGTTTTCAGTGATCAAATGACTGAAGAGCACTTTATTGAAAGCCAGATCAACTCACCTTTTCATGTAGTGAATATCGCAGGGGAAAATGATCGTAATATTTCAATCATGACCTTTGGAGTCAATACGAGTCGTGCCGGAGCCTTAGGAGTAGTTACATTGAGAAATGAAAGTAGCGAGGAGCAGTTGGTAACTATTCAGGTAATGGCAGATGGTGAACTCGTCCACACTGAAACCGTACAAATGGAAGCAACAACTCAGGCCTATCTTACTATAGGGGCGTTACCGCCAGCTACGTATTATACGGCAAAAATTATCGAAGACGATATTTACCCATTAGACAATGTTGCCTATTCGTTTTCTTCGATAGAGGTAAAGCCAGTTCTTTATTTGCTGGGAGACATTAATCCATTTTTACATAAGGTTTTCCTTCAACTAGGTAACGATATAATTCAAGCGGAGAAAATTGAGGATGTTCATGAGTTTGCAAAGAATAGCATTGTTATAGCTTCTGAGACAGAGCAGGTCTTCGAGGTTGGTAGACCACTCTTTTTGTTACCGTCCGCAGAGGGAGAGGGTATCCCTTTGGAAAAAAAGGTTGAGATAAAGAGCAATGACGAACTCTTTAGTTATGCTGATGTAGAAGAGATTTACATTAGCCAAGCTCAGTCACAGGTTAGTCAGTCAGTTAGTTTGGTAGATACGGTTATGTTCAGTGGCGACATTCCGCTAATTCAAAAGGGTTATAAAAACGGATTGCCATTTGTTCAACTTTTATTTGATATTCAAGATTCAGACTGGCCCCTTCATTTCAGTTTTCCGATTTTTATCTATCATTCTTTAGAATATTTAAAGGGGGAATCTACTCATTTTGGTTATTTTCAGCCGAATGAGGAACGAGCTTTACAGTTAGAGACAGCAGGAATGTACAGTGTCATCGATGAAACAGAGGAAGTAATTGCTACATTTGATCGTGACAATGATTTTTTTAGAGCTCCGAACAAGCCAGGTTTGTATTCGTTAGTAGATAGTGAAGGAAACATCAAGCGTTTTGCAGTGATTTTAGATGAGCGTGAAAAAGAAACTCAAGCATATCAATCGTTTTCAAAACAAGGGAAAGAAACAACAATGGAAACCGGTACCGTGCAGTATGAGTGGTGGCCTTGGCTTCTGTTGATCGCCTTCATTATTTTGTTGGTTGAATGGGAGGTGTACAGACGTGGGATTCGAGCTTGAACGACCTCTTTATTTGTTATTCGTTATACCAGCTTTTTTACTAGTGGTATTGTTTTTACGTACTAAAGTCCAATTAACAAAAAGAGAAAAAAAGATAATCGTTCCATTACGAATGATGATCGTCCTTCTCTTGGTATTTGCGCTTTCCATACCAAATCTTGTGTTTACTACAAAAAATGTCCATACAGTATTTATTGTCGACCGTTCAGATTCTATTAATGGTGTGAATTCTGAAATGACAGCTTTTATTAGAAATGCAGTTGCTGCTAAAGGTGCGGATGATCAGTTTGCTATTGTGTCAGTTGGGAGAGACGCTACCGTTGAAAGAATGCTCGGTACGCAATCGAGCTTTAGTAGTGATTGGAGTCAAGTGCATGCCGATTACACGAACATAGAAGCGGGGATACAAATTGCTTCAAGTCTACTAGCTAGAGAAGGATCTGGGCGTGTGGTTATTTTAAGTGATGGAAATGAAACGTTGGGAGACGCGCTGCAGCAAGCTAATTTTGTAAGAGTGCAAGGAGTGACTGTTGATGTTGTTCCATTTTATCAGGAAAAACTAAAGGATGTTTCTTTGCAAGAGTTTATTGTACCTCGTCAAATGTTTAAAGGCGAACAAGCGTCGTTGTCACTAACTGTTTATAGTACGGAAGAAACCGAAACAACGCTTCGCATCTTATTAAATAATGAAGCGATTGTTCAGGATGTTGTCGAACTAAAGCAAGGTTCAAATTCGTTTCGATTTAATTCTCCAATAAACGAAAGTGGCATGCATCGGTTACGTGCTGAGGTGCTTACGACTGGGGATAGCATTCTTGAAAATAATCAACTGACAGCGATGACTGTTATTACCGGAACTCCAAATGTATTATTAGTAGAAGGAAATCGGCTAACTTCAAACCCATTGTACGATGCGCTGAATGCTACTGGTTTAAATGTAAATCAGATTACTCCAGAGTTTTTACCAACAGAGTTAAATGGGTACCTCCAGTATGAAACGATTATTTTCAGCAATGTATCAAGTATGCGGATGACAGAAACACAGATGGATTTAATTGAAAAAGCAGTAAGAGACTTCGGAGTCGGTTTTATCATGACTGGTGGTCATGAAAGTTTTGCTCTTGGTGGCTATAAAGATACTCCCATCGAAAAGGTGCTTCCAGTGGAAATGGAAATCAAGAGTGAAGAAGAGCTTCCATCGTTAGGTCTCGTCTTTGTCATCGACCGTTCTGGTAGTATGCAAGGAATGCGTTTGGAATTGGCCAAAGAAGCTGCCGCAAGATCAGTTGAATTGTTACGTAAAGGTGATACGGTCGGTGTCATTGCCTTTGATGACCGAACATGGCAAATCGTTGATACCGAAAAAATGACAGATATTAAAGAGGTGTCGGAAAAAATACTAGGAATCACTGCAGGCGGTGGTACTGATATTTATCCAGGATTAGCGGAAGCATACGCACAGTTAGCACCACTAGAATTACAGCGGAAACATATTATCTTACTAACAGATGGGCAATCCCCGGAAAGTGGGAATTACCAAACACTAATAGAAGGTGGAAGAGAAGCGAATAATATTACGCTCTCGACTGTTGCAGTAGGTGATGGTGCAGACCATTATTTATTAGATGTACTAGCTGAATATGGTACAGGAAGATTTTACTCGGTGTATGATGAAACCACAATCCCTAGTATATTATCTCGAGAAACAATGCTTACAACTCGGACGTATATAGAAGATGAACCATTCTATCCTAGAGTGAACAACACGACAGAATGGAGCACTCATTTTACAAGTGGTGTTCCACAGTTGAATGCGTATATAGCAACAACTCCTAAAGGGCGTGCGACCAATGTTCTGATTAGTATTAAGGATGATCCAGTGTTATCACGCTGGCAATATGGTCTTGGGAAAACCGTTGCTTGGACCTCAGATGTCGAGGGTGTTTGGTCTGGCCAATGGGCTGCATGGGATCATTGGTCAAGTTTATGGAATGATATCGTCACTTGGACCTTTCCTGCAGATGTACAGGACCCCTTTGAAGTAGCACAAAAAAGAGAAGGTACAACGAGTATTCTAACTTTCACAACGGAAGAAAATCAATCTCGCCCACTAGAGGCGACGGTTGTAAATGAAAGAGGCCAATTAATAGAAGCCAATATTCGTATGACCGCACCTGGGGAGTACGAAGTATCCTTTGATGGACATGAAGGAATGCATTATGTGCAGTTGACAGATTTACAGCAAGCACCTGTTTTTCAAACGGGTATTACTGTTGCTTATCCAGAGGAGTATCGAATGCTGCCTACCAATGAAGCTTTTTTAGAGGCTCTTGCAGATGTAGGTGGAGGGATGGTTTTAGAAGAGGGGAAAGAAGCATTTCGTCCGTTAAATGAACGGCCTGTTACAAGGCAGCCAATTGCTCATTCACTCATTCTGCTTGCCTTTCTCTTATTCTTTGTAGAAGTCGCTGTTCGTAGGTTTGGAGTACCAAGAGTAAGTGGTTGGTATAACAAAAGCAAAATTAACAGTGATTCAATCAGGCCGTCAGAGACTATCCCGAAGATCCAGCGTAAAGCAGAAAAGCGCAATGTTGTTAGCGAGATAGCAAGAGACACATCTCATGACAAAGCTGTGTCGCAAGAACGAAACTCAGAGCCTAAAGGGAAGGATAACCAAAAGAACTCTAACGAAAAAAGGGTAGACACACAGGATACAATGAAACGGTTATTAGAGGCCAAAAAGCGTGGGCGGAGATAGATAGGGAAAATCCGAGAGGGTCATAGACCTCTCGGATTTTTATTTGTTGGTTGTTAAGGGAAATATATGTTTTTTCATCTGTGCATAAGTTTAATTATAGTGACAATCTAGCTTCAGCGAGGCTACTGCTTGAAATAGCTTCTTAGCTGCCTTGCGACGAGTAAACGTAGTGGCGCAGGAGCAGCTTTTAAGCCCCTCAAGGTCAAATAACCTTCGAGAATAAAAGTGAAAGAGCACACTTTTTTTCTCGAAGAACATTTGCTTGTCGCTGCTCCTGCGGTTACTCGTCGCAAAGCAGAGAAGTAACCCGAAGAAGTTCCTTGGCTACCCAGGGCGCTTGCGCTTTTTTCCTAATGAACTTCTTTATCGACATATCTTCCGAAGTCAGGTTTAGCGACTTCATCAAAGTGATCGGTTAACGTTATTAAGCTAGTTTGTAGTAATTCGCCAGCCATCGGAAGACCATGACCTGTTACAGCAGTGGCAGGTCTTAATTCGGCCAATTTTCTCACTGATTCTCTGGCAGCAGTCCAATCAGTTGTAAAATACCTTGGGGGTCCGCTCATTTCTAATTTTTGTGTGACGACTTTATAGAGAGAATCTTGTCTAACGGTTACAAATGCATCTCCGACAATAAGAAGGCGGTCCTCCTCTCGAAATAGAGAAATGTGACCGGGGGTATGTCCTGGTGTGTGGTGCCATTTCCAGCTAGGCATTCCAGGTACTGATCCATCCGAAGGAAGTTTTTCAACATATTTTCCAATGTTGATCGCTTCATTTGGAAACATTGCTGAAATTTTTGCTACCATTCCTCCTTCTACAGAAGGATCAGGCTCGGGATAATCTGTCTTACCAGTTAAATAAGGAATTTCTAACTCGTGAGCATACACAGGTACATTCCAATGCTCAATTAATTCTAAAATAGCACCAACATGATCAAAATGACCGTGAGTTAGAATAATTGCTTTTGGACGACTTTCTACTCCATAGTGCTCCTCAGTCAATTCAATAATTTCCTCGGCAGAATGAGGCATTCCAGCATCGATTAGCACCCATTCTTCCTTCGTCCCAACTAAACAAACATTTACAATTTGGATCGTATGGCAAAGAACATCAGGGGCGACAACGTGAGTCACGCCACTGCCTATTGAGGTTGCTGGTATAAACTTATAGTCTTTTCCGTATTCCATCTCTTTTTCCATCATAATATGACCCCTCTTTATATGTAGTGTTCTTAGATTATGATTACACATTAAGAAGGATATTATGATAATGCTAGTAACAAGAGCTATGAATACATATTTTGTGGAAATAAGATATTTAATAAACTGAAAAAAGCACATGTTCAGCTGGTAATTGGTTTACCTACTGAACATGTGCTTTTTATTGAATAATTAAACAAAAATAATAATTAAGTGAATGACTAATGAAACTAAGAATGTGACCGCTATCCAGCGATGCACTTGTCTACTTAAAAACGGTGTCATCATAAGTCCGATTCCATCGATAGCCAAAATCAGAAGTGTAACTAAGGCCACAATTCCAGAGGCAATTAAAACTGAACCGAATGCTCCAAATGTCATATACGCAAAGCCATGAATGAAAGCTAAGCCTAAGCCAACCATACCTGTCATCATATGAAGAGGTTTTACTACTTTAATGGAACTTGAAAGAAATTGCTTCGCGTTGGAACTTAAGTTTAGAGATTGTCTAGTAATGACAAACCACAATAGTCCGTGAAGTGAAGTGACGCTTACTAGGATTACCGAAGCCCAGCCCATCATTGCTCCGTTGACACTCCAGCTAGGACTTGGGATTGGCGATACTAACCAAACTCCAAGTGCAACTAAAATTAATAATGTATAAAGTGCAATACTATTCCCGTATTCATCTGCAAAATTTACAAGTTTCATATATTTTGGAGCCCGAACGTTTCTTTCGTGATAACTCAAATTTGAACACAACCTTTCTTAAATTTACATGCAGTTCAAAGACTTGTATAAGAACCGATCATAGACTTAATTGTTATATGTCTGATGATTGAGATGCTTCCTGATTTATAGGTTTACCTTCTTCTTGATCAACCATAATTTCGTTAACAGAATTCTTAAACTCGCGCAATGTACTTCCTGTAGCTCTCCCGAACTCTGGTAATCTTTTAGGACGCGATAACAATAAACAAAATAAGTCCTGGCATACCAATGTTCGACAACATGTTCAATTTCCTCCTAAAAAGTGATTTTACCCACATTTTACCACTGTTTAGATTTCACAAAGTTGTAACATATTAGTTTACTAAAATTAAAATTGATGGTAATATACATTTGCACCGTGCTCATATTGTTAATTATATAAAACTTTTCACAAATTAGAAACATTTTTGTTTTTTTATGGGCGGAAAGATTATGGAAATTAATTTTTACTTCATTGCCGTTGTGAAAGCGCTTAAAGGTAGTAATAAAATTATTAAACTCAACGGAGGGGAACTATGTTTAATAAAACGTGTCCAGAAGAGTATCCAATTAATTTATATATAAATTCTCGTAATCTGCTAACCATCCAATTAACCGAAGTTCATTTAGAAGATTGGGCAATCGGTTATATGTATGCAGAAGGAATTATTGAATCTCCTGAAGAGGTCAAATCAATCACAATTGACCCCTATCGAGGTAACATACATGTTGATTTAGGTAATAGCATTGATATGGATGTTTTCTTGAAAAAGAAGAAAACAATCACTGCTGGTTGTGGTAAAGGTGCTACTTTTCGATCGATCAAAGAAATGAGTAATTTCAAAAAGGTTCAAGAAGCTAGAAGTATCTCAACTGCTTTTTTAAGGCAGAAGATGCGTGATATGTATAAATTGACTCCTCTATACCATCAAACAGGTGGTATGCATGCGGCTTGTATTATTGATGAACAAGGCGAAATGATTGTTAGAGAAGACATCGGAAGACATAATGCTGTCGATAAAGTAATTGGAGCAGCGTTAAAGAAAGGTCTTACTGGTAAGGAATGCGTCATTATGACAACCGGCCGAATTTCAATGGAAATGTGCTCAAAAGTCGCCCGTTTTGGTATTGGTGTAGCAGCTTCTAGAACGGCTGCAACGAATTTAGCTGTTGCTCTAGCAAAAGAATTGAATGTTGATTTAGTAGGGTACGTTCGTGGCCAGTCTGCTTATGTTTACACTGAAGGAAAGCGCATTCTTAAATTAGTAAATGAGTAAGAGAAGGTTAACCAATTGTTATCAATTCAAATAGAGATCTATTTGGATTTATATAATCCTTAAAATCATTAATAAGGGGGAAAACACATGATTACACGCCGCGATTTTTTGAAGCGTACTGGTGCTGTAACAGCAGGTGCAACGATTGCTGCTGTTGGTGGGATTAATGTAAAACCTGTCCAAGCCCAAGTGACAAAAATTAAGCTTCAGGCGAAAGAAGGAAGACAAGTTCCGAGTGTATGTCCATACTGTTCTGTAGGTTGTGGAATGATCATCACTGAAGCTGAAGGTAAAATTATTAATATTGAGGGTAATCCAGATAGCCCAATTAACTTAGGTTCCCTCTGTCCAAAAGGAGCTGCAGCATACCAGCTAGCAGTAAATGAGGAAAGACCTCAACAAGTCTTGTATCGTGCTCCGTTTGCAACTGAATGGGAAACGAAGCCACTAGATTGGGCAATGGAGCGTATTGCTCAAAAAATGAAAGAAGATCGCGATAATCACTTTATTGAGAAACAAGATGGCAAATTAGTAAATGTTAACCCTGCGTTTGCTTCTCTTGGTGGTTCTACATTAGAAAACGAGTGGAACTATATTCATGCAAAATTAATGCGTGGTCTTGGCGTTGTTAACGTTGAAAACCATGCCCGTATATGACACAGCTCAACAGTACCCGGTCTGGGTGCAGCGTTTGGTCGCGGTGGTGCGACTACCACTCCTCGTGATTTAGCAGAGAGTGATTGTATTGTCATTATGGGTTCTAACTTTGCAGAGAACCATCCGGTAGGTTTCCGTTTCATTCTTCAAGCTCGTGACAAAGGTGCAAAAGTCATTCATGTTGATCCGCGCTTTACTCGAACATCTGCAATGTCATCGGATTATGTACCAATGCGTTCAGGAACGGATATTACGTTCTTAGGTGCGCTAATCAATTACATGCTTCAAAATGAAAAGTACTTCAAAGAATACGTACTTAACTATACAAATGCTTCTTTCATTATCAAAGAAGAGTTTAAGGATACTGAAGATTTAGATGGTATTTTCTCAGGCTTCGATCCAGAGAAAAAATCATATGATAACTCAAGCTGGGCGTATGAGCGTGAGGAATTAGTCGTTCTTGATGGTGAACCTGCGACTCTATCTGATCGTCTTGCGAAAGAAAAGTTACAAGGTAGACCAAAGCGTGATGAGACTCTCCAACATCCAAGAAGTGTTTTCCAAATTATGAAGAAGCACTACGCTAGATATACTCCAGAAATGGTAGAAGATATCTGTGGTACGCCTAAAGAAGATTTCATGATGGTTGCCGAAGCACTTGCTGCTAACTCGAATCCAGAGCGCACAAGTTCATTCTGTTATGCGATGGGTTGGACTCAGCATACGTATGGTGTTCAATGTATCCGTGCTGGAGCAATTCTACAAGGAATTCTTGGGAACATGGGTCGCCCAGGTGGCGGTATTTTAGCACTTCGTGGTCATGCGAACGTACAGGGTGCAACTGACTTATCAACACTTTGGAACTCGTTACCAGGTTACCTAGATATGCCAGCAAAAGCGAGACCGCATGATACGTTAGAGGATTTCTTACGATCAATGCAACGACCAACTGGTTTCTGGCAAAATTATCCTAAATACTTAGTGAGTTTACTTAAAGCGTGGTATGGTGATGCGGCAACAGCTGCAAATGATTTTGGTTATGATGCGCTACCAAAAACGCTTGGTAACCACTCACACTATCGTATGTTTGAAGATGCGTATAACGGAATCATCAAAGGGATGATCGTTATGGGGCAAAACCCAGCTGTTGGTGGTCAAAATGCATCTTTCCACCGTAAAGCATTAGCGAATCTTGACTGGTTAGTTGTGAAAGATCCATTCTTGATTGAAACTGCAACATTCTGGTATGAAGCACCTGAAGTGAAAAATGGTACGGTGAAAGCTGAAGATATCGGAACAGAAGTGTTCTATATGCCTTCAAGTGTATTTGCTGAAACAGAAGGTAGCTTCACAAACACGTCACGTATCCTACAGACGAAAGAAAAGGCCGCTGATCCTCCAGGAGATTGCCGTTCTGATCTATGGTTCACATATGAACTCGGTAAGAGATTAAAAGAGTTATATAAAGATAGTACAGCTAAGCATGACTGGGGTATCAAGAACTTAACTTGGGATTATGAGCCTGATGTAAACCCGCGTTTTAAGATACAAGAACCTAGTGAGCACAAAATCATCAAAGAGATCAATGGTTTTGATGTTGCAACAGGTGCACCATTAGCATCATTCGGATTATTACAAGATGATGGTTCGACTGCATGTGGGTGCTGGATCTACACAGGTGTTCTACCTGAGGAAGATGTAAACCGTGCGGCTAGTCGTCAAGGTGACGATTATGTAGCATTGGATTGGGGCTTTGCATGGCCTGCGAATCGTCGTGTTCTCTATAACCGTGCTTCTGCTAGACCTGATGGGAAACCTTGGTCTGAGCGTAAGAAGTATGTATGGTGGGATGAAGCTGAAAAGAAATGGACTGGATATGATGTTCCTGACTTTGCAGCAACAAAAGCGCCAGATACACCAGCTGTTGTTGGTGCTGTTGGCTTAGCTGCACACAGTGGGGCAGACCCGTTCTTAATGATGGCTGATGGTGTTATCCAATTATTTGCGCCTACTGGGGTAACGGATGGCCCGCTGCCAACACACTACGAGCCACCAGATACACCTGTTTCAGCAAATCAGTTATATCCAAAGTATACTCATAGTCCAACTGCCGTTATATTTGAAAATATTCCGAACAACAAAGTTCATGGTGCAAATAACTCTGAGTATCCATTTGTTATTACAACGTACCGTGTGACAGAGCATCACTTAAGTGGCGCAATGACACGTTGGTTACCATGGCTTGCGGAGTTAATGCCTGAGTTATTCCTAGAGATCAGCCCAGAATTAGCTTCAGAGTTAGGTGTACAAAGCAAGGACTACGTGACAGTTTCCACTGCTCGCGGAACGATTGAAGCGAGAGCTCTAGTTACAAAGCGTATGCGCCCTCTTAAGGTAGAAGGTAAAGTCGTGCACACAGTTGGTATGCCAATTCACTGGGGTTACTCAGGTGTTGCAACAGGATCTGTACCAAACGATTTAAGTGCTATTGTAGCTGATCCTAACGTATATATTCACTCTTCCAAAGCATTTACATGTAATGTGAAAAAAGGAAGATTACCAGGAGGGGTAGCATAAAATGAGCCAAGTCGAAAGCAGTAAAGGTATGTTCATAGATACAACCCTATGTCACGGTTGTAAGGCTTGTGAAGTAGCTTGTAAGCAGTGGAATGAAATTCCTGCTAACCCTGCTCCTTCATTAACAGGAAATAGTTATGATAATACAGGTGGCCTTGATGGTCAAAACTGGCGTCATGTTAAGTTTATTGAGGATATCTCTGACGATAGAAGTGATTCGCGTTGGTTATTCCTTTCTGACTCATGTAAACACTGTACATTAGCAGGTTGTATGTCGGTATGTCCGACAAATGCAATCATTCGTACAGAGTTTGACACAGTGTACATTGATCACGATACTTGTATCGGCTGTAAATACTGTATTACAGGTTGTCCATTTGGTGTTATCGGAATTGGAGATCTTAGTGGGACAGCTGAAAAATGTTCACTATGCTATGATCGCTTACAAGTAGGTCAAGAGCCAGCATGTGCTCAGTCATGTCCAACTGACAGTATTGAGTTTGGAGATGTGACAGACCTAGTAGCAATGGCTAAACAAAGAGAGCAAGTTCTACAAGCAAGTGGAAATTTAAAAGCTAAATTATATGGAGATAAAGACATTTTAGGTGGCTTAAACGTATTCTATTTACTTCAAGATACACCTGAAAAGTATGGACTTCCTAGCAACCCACAAATGCCACAAAAAAATATGCTTGGTGGTTACTGGAGTAGTGTTTTCAGCTTATTCGCTGTTGGCCTAGTATCACTTCTTAGCTTCCGTACGTATCGTGAACGTAAGCTATTAGAAGAAAAAACCACTACAAGTGCGTAATTGGGGGGACTAAAAAATGTATAGCTATGAACTAACGCAGTTAAAAAGTCCAGATTTTCCATTCATCATCATTTTTGACCTTTTTATCGGTGGTATAGCAGCAGGGGCATTCTTAGTCACTGCCCTCCTGCTCGCCTTTGGTGGAAAGATTAATAAAGCTGGATTACATCGTGCGTATTATGTAACGATGGGGTTACTTCCAATTTACGGTCTATTGCTTGTTTTAAAACTTGATAAAAAAGAACGTTTTGTCAATGTTATGTGGCAGTTTAGAGATGGAAACCTTATGATTAATTGGGATTCTCCGATGTCATTAGGGGCGTGGGTATTGAATGTCTTTGGAGTGTTTGCCCTTGTAGGTGTGTTGTATGCGCTAAAGAAGGACAATTTACTACAATTCTCTTGGGCACAAAAGCTCTATGCATTAGCTACTTATTTACATGAAGGAAAGCTTGCAAAAGTATTCCTTTCAGTAGGAGCTTTTTTTGCAGCTTGGTTCTCCATGTACTTAGGAGTCCTTGTAACAACATCGAACCTACCAGCGTGGAATGCAACGCCGTTAATCCCAACCCTATGGATTATCAGTGCGGTAGTCACCGGTGTATCTGTTGTCATTTTATTGCTTTTATTTACAAACCGTGGCTCACAGTTGGATGAGTCCATCCAACGTTTAGATAACATTGTTAAGTCAGTTATTGTTATGAACATTGCGATGATTATCATCTTTGTGTTCGCGTTAGGTCAGTGGAGTGAAACAGTAACAAGAGATATGTTTGGAGTTCTGTTATGGGGCGGCGTAGTTGTTGTTGGATTATTAGTGCCATTATTGTTAAAACTAAAACCGAATCTCCTTGGAATGCGAAATTCATTAATCTTTTCAAGTGTATTAGTTTTGGTTGGTGGCTTTATCCTACGTTACGTTGTGATGATGGGGCCAATGTCATTTTGGTAAAATAAGGTTTGAAAAACGGGGAGATAGTGAGTCATTAAAATTGGCTTACTTTCTCCTTTCTTATATAATTGGATTAAAAGGAAGAGGGGCGATTATGAGTACAGTAAGAGCGATTAAAAATGTTTGGAATCGTTATATTGATAAGAATAAAGATTATAAAAATGTGTCGAAAGTCCATATTGATTTAGTTGAGCGTCTAGAAAAAATTGAACCGTTAGTAGCTCGTTTAGAGTTAAGTAAAGAGGAAATTGCGTCAAAGCTTCAGCAAGGTATCCCTTACTTAGAAGGTGAAGAAGATAAGGTTGAATTACAATTTGCAATCATGCACTTCCGTGAACTATCGAATTGGACTGGACTAGGCGATTCTCGCTCAATCTTTAAAAAGATGGGTAAAAAGGCAACGGATGCAGAAATTCAACAATTACAACGCGCGTGGCTCCTTGGTGATAGCACAGTGATTGATCAATTTGCCGGTCAGTACAATCTACCGTTAGATGTTTTATTTGTAGTCATACGTTATAGCCTATTACCAACGCTTAACCAATACACGAAAGAGTTTGAAGAGACAAAAGTATTTAACGAAGAAGAATGGATGAAGGACTATTGCCCAGTATGTGGGGACCAGCATGGCCTTGCAGAGTACCGTGGAAGTGAGAGGTTACGTCATTTTAGATGTTTGTCATGTGCGGGAGATTGGACCTATTGGCGCATTGCATGTCCACATTGCGAAAATAAAGATCATAACCAACTAAGTACACTTTTAATCCAAGAAGAAAAAGGATCATTCCAAATCGATGCTTGTGATGCCTGTCACGGCTATGTAAAAGGAATTAATAAACTAGATCCATCTAGTCCAATGTTTCTTCTATTAGATGATTTTGCAACCTTCCATTTAGATTTATTAGCTAAAGAAAAGGGATACCACCGTCAAGGGTCCCAGACAACGTTACAGTAACTGTATAAGGGGAGGAGAACAATCCTATGAATGCAGGACTTATTTTATTATCAGGCGGAAAATCAAGTCGTATGGGCACAAATAAAGCACTACTACCTGTAGAAGGTAAGGCAAATATTGAAAGAATTTTAGACAGTCTTGGTGAAGATTTTACAGATCGTATAATTGTAACGAATAGTCCAGAAGACTACTCGTTACTTGAAGAAAAAGTAAAGTTAATTCCTGATGTCTACCCTGGATTAGGACCGCTATCTGGGATTCACGCTGGATTGCTAGCTTCATCTGCTGAATATAATATTGTCGTTGCTTGCGACATGCCTTTTGTTTCCCAACAGCTAGCGCGGATTTTAGTTGCGAGTAGTCCAGGCTATCAAGCAGTCGTTCCACGTTTTAACGGGATGAGACAGCCACTTTTCGCTGTTTACCATCAATTAATGGTAGAGGAAATTGAACGTTTCTTAAAAGGCAATGATTTTCGTGTCAATAATCTTTGGGATAAAGTCAATATGCTATGGCTTGAGGATGAGGTCCTTAGTTCAATCCCAGAAATCGAGCGAGCTTTTTACAACATGAATAAACCAGAAGAATATAAACAAGTACAAGAGTGGGTAGCAAAAGGGTAAGATTAGTAGTGTAAATAGTCCAAACAGGAGTTGACATTGCGTCAGCTCCTGTTTTTTCTCTAATTAATAGAACTTATTACATAGGGAAAAAGTTTGGTAAAATAATCATCATTTTCTAAAAATAGGTAATTGTGTTCATGCGAAAAGAAATGTCAATAAAATAGCTATTACTATGGTCATGAAAATGTTTTAAAATTCAAAAAACGACTCTTTTTTTAGAAAAACTTGTCATAAAATGGTAGGGATTAGGATCTATTGTAGTAAAAAGTAAAATGATCGTTACGTCGGATAGGCGAAAGTCCCACTATCGAATATGATAAACACATAACAACGAGATCTAACAAACTAGCACTGGATCACGATAAAGGCAAAGCTAATGAAAATTAGTGACGCAAAGCTAAAGGGGCTAAGGTGGACTTCCACTAGGCCAGCCAGTTTCCGAAAGAAATAGGGAGTTTGTTTTTACTATTGCTTGTGCAATTAGTATATACATAGTACACCAGTAATGGTGTTCAACCCCACTTTCGGTATGGTGGGGTTATTTTATTTGACAAAGAGGTGTAGAAAATGGTTATGAGTCTGGTTAACTTGAACAATGGGAAAGTACTAGCAGATCAGCTACTAGTAGCTGATACATTTTCGAGAAGGCTTCGGGGCTTAATGTTTACATCCTCTTTACCATCAAATCGTGCTATGCACATAAAACCCTGCCGATCGGTTCACACATTTTTTATGAACTATGCAATTGATGTTGTGTATCTGGATGCTTATTTTCGAATTGTTGCTATTGATGAAGCGATGGCACCAAGAAGGATAGGGAAATTGTACAGAGATGCCACATCGGTTGTAGAGCTGCCAGCTAGAAAAGCTGCAGACACAGAAACAAAAGTAGGACACTACCTAAAAAAAATCGAAAGAGGAGAGATGTAACATGTTAAACAAATTCAAACAATTAGTAGTTCAAGAAGAAGGACAAGGGATGACGGAGTATGGTTTGATTATCGGGTTAATTGCTCTTGCGGCTATTGTAGGGTTAACTGCATTTGGTAAAGAACTAGACACAATGTTCAATGGTCTAGTACAGAAATTTAAATTTTAAATCTAGAATAGTATATTAAAAGGCTTTACGTGACTAACGTAAGGCCTTTTTAAAAAGTCAAAACTGTCGAATATTATAAATAAGATTAGCTATCTTACTAGTGAGGGATGGAAGTGGCTTGGATAAATCTATTATTATTAATTTTGCTTCTTGTTTGCTTAATCACTGACTTGAAAAATAGAAGAATTTATAACAAAGTCTTGTTCCCAACGCTTGCATTAGCAATTATTATTCATACATTCATTGATGGTTGGGCAGGTCTTAGCACCGCATTCTTAGGTTTTCTTATTGGTTTAGGAATCTTAATAATTCCCTTTTTGCTAGGTGGAATGGGGGCGGGCGATGTGAAACTTTTAGCCGTGATTGGTGCCTTAAAAGGAACGTCGTTTGTCATAGTGACAGCGATTTACATGGCATTAGCTGGTGGAATTATTGCTATAGTGATTATCCTGATGAAAAAAGGAAGCGCAAAAGCACTCTTATATCATTTTTTTGGAAAGAAGTATGGTGTTGATCTTCCATATGAGAAAAGTGCCCTTTCTACAACATTTCCATATGGTATTGCCATTGTTGCAGGTGCTATATTTACACTTTTCAGTCAAGAGAAAATTACTCTTTGGTAAGAGTTAGATGAGGATATAAATTTTTGACCTTACTACTCCCAGTTAAATACTGTTAAGTAGTGGGGGATTTTTGATTTTTAAGGCTATGCAATTTCTAACAAGAGGAGGGTTTGGATGAGATCAGAAGAAGGACAAGCATTAGTGGAATTTGCTCTAGTTTTTATGTTAGTGGCTCTACTCTTTTGTGGAATTATCGATTTTGGTCGGATTTTTCATGCCTACCTTGCCCTTGATCATGCAGGAAGAGAAGCAGCTAGAAGCGCAAGTATAGGTGGGACTGATGAGGAAATTAGGAATACAGCGAAACAGACTTCTAGACACCTCGAAATCAGCGATACAAATATTAATATTCAACCAGTTCCAAGTAACCGTGTTCGTGGTGTATATACAACTGTGACAATTACTTATCATATCGAATTCATCACACCGTTAATCGGAAAATTTTTTCCTGAGAATAGTCTTAAGCTCGAAGCGAAATCCGTAATGAGAGTGGAGTGAGCATATGATGTCATTTATCTTATCATTAATAAAAAAACAAGAAGGAGGTATATTACCTCTTGTTGCTATATCAATGACTGTTTTACTAGGTTTTAGCGCTCTTGTTATTGATGCAGGAACATTATATTTAGAAAAAAGTAAAATTCAAAAGGCGGTTGACGCAGCAGTTTTAGCTGGTGCACAGGAATTAGCTGAAGCACAGGAAAGACCAGAAAAGCGAGAAGAAGCGATTAAACAAGCATATAATATTATTGTAGCTAATGGTGTTGATCGAGAAAATGTCGAAATTAATATTAAAGGAACTGAAATCACAGCTTTTGCAAACGTTTCTAAAGAAATGACCTTTGCCCGTATTTTTGGAATAAAGGATACTCCTGTAGTTGCCAATGCTGCAGCGCAAATCTTGCCTATTAGTGCAGTAATAAATTCCTTTACAGCTGAACCATTTGGTATAAATACGGATCGTTACCCAAATTTCATGGATGAAAAACATAATTTAGTTTTAAAGTGGGATAAAGATAACGAAGAGACAGGAAATTTTGGATTGTTAGATTTAGGCTCAGGCACAAATAAGATTACTGAAATGGTTGTTGGTGGTATCTATTCTACTGATCCTGGTAAAAGTGTTGGAAGAATTATGAAAAGAAACTATGAAAAAAAGACGGTTACAATTCCAATCTATCGGCTACTTCCTGAAAATTATGTTTTACAGGAAGGGGACCGTTGCAATAAAACTGGAACAACAGGGAAACGTTGTATCCAAGTGCTAGGTTTTGCAACTGTTTATATAACTAATGTAGTGGAAGTTGCACAACATAAAGCTTCAATTTATGGGGAATTAAAAGAAATTACGCTGCCTAGTGGTAGTATTATGAATGAAAATGCACCGAATTTCGGTACTTATGAGGTCATTTTAACTAAGTAGGTTAAAACTAGAAATATATTAATAACGTAGTCATTGATTTTATATCAAGGTAGGTGTAAGTATTGAGTTCGAAGTCTATTTTTCTGTTAGCAATCATTATGGGTGGTATTACTACGCTCTTATTTAATAATTATCTCAAAAACTCGATATCTTCAACAGCAGCAGTAGTTGCAGATAATACAGTTGATATCATTGTGGCCGCAGAACCGTTGAAAAAAAACGAGCGAATCACTGCTGAAAAACTAGAAGTAACAACTATTCCCGAAAAAGCGTTTCATCCACAAACAATCACCTCAAAAGAAGAATTAGAGGGCTTATTTGTTAATGCAGATATGGAGCAAGGAGAAGCATTTTTCACTCACCGAGTTCAAAGTGAGGAAGAAGAGACTGTATTCATCTCTAGAAAGGTGAAAGAAGGATTTAGGGCAGTTTCAATAGTGGTTAATTACGAACAATCTGTATCAACAATGGTTGAACCAGATGACCTAGTGGATGTCTTTTTTAGTAAAACAGAAAGAAAAGAAGATGAAAATGTGAAAGTTGTTAGCAGGCTCATTTTAGAAAATGTTCGGGTGTTGGCTGTAGGTAGAAAGATGAAGGAGCCATCTTCTCATGAAGATTACGCTGAATATAGTACGGTTACCTTTGAATTGACACCGGGAGATGCAGTAAAATTATTAGATGCACGTGTAGCTGTTGTTGATGAGGGAGCAACTATTCATTTAATGTTAAATAGCCGTATCAATGAAGAAAAAGAAAATAATTAATCTAATAATATATGGGAGGTGACGGAATGTCTGGAAAAGCTTTGCAACAAGGAGAATTAATCGCAGTTTGTAGTGGGAAAGGTGGAGTTGGAAGGACGTTATTATCCGTAAACCTTGCTATAGCCCTAAAGAAAAAAAATCTCAAGGTAAGTATTCTCGACGGTGACTTCCAGTTTGGCGATGTTAATATGGCCATGGATCTTCAAACAGATACAACCATTTATGATCTTGTAAATGATATAGATCAATTAACTGTAACAAACGTAAATGATTATTTAGTAACTCATCAAACTGGGGTTAGGGTTCTTCCAGCACCTAATAGACCAGAATTTGCTGATTTAGTGACACCAGATGTGATTGAAAAGACGATTGAAATACTAATGAAGGAAAACGACTACGTAGTTGTTGATACTGAAGTAGGTTTTCATGAAAAAAGCTTAATGATTATTGAAAAGGCAGATCAAATACTATTAGTTACTAATTAGAAGTTGCAACATTAAAGAATACTAAACTAATGTTAGAAACGTTTGTTACGTTAGGATTACGGGACAAAGTTAAGTTAATAGTAAATAAGTCGACAGTGAAAGGCTTTGTTAAAGTAGAAGATCTTCCGGCTATTTTAGGAACTGATATGCTTTACTATCTGCCAGAAAATGACCAAGTTGCAACGAAGTCTCTCAATCAAGGAATTCCGTTTGTGATGAGTCGAGGTAAAACTGATTTAGCAAAAGCATTGTATAAACTAGCTGAACTACTGATTGAGAAAATAGAAATTAATGAGTTAAGTAACAAGTCAAAGCCGATTTGTTGTGCAAAGTTATTCAGTAAAAAGAAACGTGTCAAAAGGGGGGAGAGAAAATGAGTTTACTAAAAGAATTCAAGCAAAACAACAAACTCACTCGCAGTCAACTACTCATAATGGGCAAACTTTAAAAGACCAGGCAGAACTTGAAGAAAAGGTAAAAAGAAAAATTAACTTACAGACAGAGCATGCAGAACAAGAAAGTAGTGCCGCAGTAGTTAATGAAGTATATGTGAATGAGCCAGAAGCGATTGAACTGGATAAAAAAGTCGATAAAGAGATCGGCAAAAGTTTAGATAAAAATACTGAAAATACCGAAAAACAAAGTTTTATGAAAAGTTTTCGAGAACTGACTGAAAAAACTCAACCTAAGCAAGTTAATTCGTATTCAACAGAGTCTAGCATAAATACTGATCTAGAAGCACAATTAAAAGTCAGCTTCATAAAAAAATTATCACAGAATATAAAACATCGGATATCGATGAAATTGTTTCTAAGTTAAATGACATGGTAACGGAGATTATTGAAGATGAAAAATCACTTCGAGGAAATATCGATTCTAAAAAAGTCGTTTCAGAAATGATCAATGACTTAACTGGATTTGGCCCTATTAATCCACTCTTAAATGATCCGGAAGTGTCAGAAGTGATGGTCAATGGGCCAAACCAAGTATTTGCTGAACGGAAAGGCAAACTCCAACTAACTGATGTTACATTTCGTGATAATGATCATGTTTTACAAGTGATTGAAAAAATTGTTGCACCAATAGGCCGTCGGATTGATGAAAGCAGCCCAATGGTTGACGCGAGATTACCCGATGGTTCCCGTGTAAATGCAATTATTCCTCCCCTAGCTTTAAACGGTCCAACGATTACAATTCGAAAGTTCGCCGAGGATCCCTTTAAAGTTTCGGATTTAGTAGGCTTTGGGACCCTAACTGCTGAGATGGCCATTTTCTTAGATGCTTGTGTAAAATCAAGTCTTAATATATTTGTTAGTGGAGGAACAGGCTCAGGAAAAACAACGACATTAAATGTCTTATCCTCGTTTATACCTGAGGATGAGCGAATCGTTACAATTGAAGATGCCGCAGAATTACAGCTGGGTCAAGAGCATGTCATTTCCTTAGAAACAAGACCTCCTAATATTGAGGGGAAAGGCGCGATAACGATCCGTGACTTGGTTAGAAATTCATTACGGATGAGACCAGATCGAATTGTTATTGGTGAGGTTCGTGGTGCTGAAGCATTAGACATGCTTCAAGCAATGAACACTGGTCATGATGGCTCTCTCGCAACAGGTCACTCTAATAGCCCGAGGGATATGATTTCTCGTTTGGAAACGATGGTTTTACTGGGCGGTGTTGACCTTCCGGTAAGGGCAATCCGTGAACAGATTGCAGGTGCAATTGATTTAATCATTCAACAATCGCGTTTGAAGGATGGTTCACGGAAAATAACCAATATTACTGAGGTTCAAGGATTAGAGGGAGACGTTATTGTTTTGCAAGACATTTTTGTTTTCCAGCAAAGAGGAGTAGATAGCAAAGGTAAAATTATTGGAAAACTTGTTCCTACTGGAGTTCGCCCTAAGTTTTACAGTCGTCTCGAGAATTCTGGCCTGTATATCCCACCAAACGTATTCATTGAAGAGGAGGATGTTTCATAATGGAGCCGATACTATTATTGTTCATCCTTATTTCTTCTAGTTTATTATTTGGAGCAATATTCAAAATGCTCTTTTTCTCTAAAAAAAAGACAAACCAGCGATTGAACCATTATCTTAACTTAGAAAAAAAAGAAGACAGTCTTAATAAAAAGGAATTTAATTTTGCGTTAAGATTACGATTAGCTAATGAAATGCTTAAAAAAAGTTACTTAGAAAAACAAAGAATAAAAATCTTGAACTCTTAATTAAAAGTTCAGGATTACTGATTAAAACGGAAGAATTTGTTGCGTTTCGTTTGATAGCTGCTTTAATATCTGGACTCTTGTTAAATCTAATTCTAGGGAATTTACTATTTTTAATCGTGGGGTTTTTAGTTGGTTATTTAGTACCGATTTGGTGGGTAAAAAAGAAACATACCGAAAGGTTACGAAAGTTTAATGAAGGATTACCTGATATGATTACAACTATCATTGGTTCATTACGGGCGGGATTTAGCTTTCAACAGGCATTAAAATCAGTGGTGGATGAAGCAGATTCGCCGATTAGAGATGAAATGGATATCGTCATCAAAGAAATGCAATATGGACGGAGTATTGAAGAATCCCTAAATGAATTAAAAGAAAGAATGCCTAGCGAAGACTTAGATTTAATGATCCAAGCGATCTTGATTCAACGTCAAGTTGGAGGTAATCTTGCAACAATCTTAGATAAAATTGTAGAAACGATAAGAGACCGAACAAGAATACAGCAACAAATCTTAACTCTAACAGCCCAAGGAAGGCTTTCGGGGATGGTGATTGGATTTCTCCCTATTATTCTAGGGTTATTAATTTATGTAATTAGCCCTGATTATATGGCGAGTCTATTCAATAATCCTATAGGACTATTGATGGTGGGTGTAGGGTTATTTTTTGGAACTATTGGTTTTATTTTCATTCGTAAATTAACATCAATTGAGGTGTAAGTGATGATGTATTTCACCTTTTTCTTAACTATTATGTTATTCGTGATTGCGCTGTTTAAGTTGAAGCAAAAAAAGCCAAAGGTTAATAAAAATCGGAGAATAGAACTTCTTTTAAATTCCATACCGCTAGAAAACAGTGAAGAACAAATAGAAAAAGGAAAAGATTCTTTTTATCGTAGGGTTATTTATCCGCTTTTGCAGGATTATAAAAGAAGCTTTAGACAGAGGTTGCCAGGTGATAAAGTAGAAAAAATCGAGTTGAAGCTCTTGCAGGCTGGTAGTCCTTTTAACATGACCCCTGTCGAATTTCGGTTACTTCAACTAGGCCTCTTTTTATTGTTACCGATCCTCTTCGGTATTTATGGTATGTTAGTAAAAGGGCAGCTTAGTAGTGCAATAATATTTGGCCTGATTGGATTAATTGTCGGTCTCATTCTTCCAAACTTTTATTTGAAACAAAAGACAAAACAAAGAAGTAAACAAGCATTAAGAGAGCTTCCAGATACCCTTGATCTTTTGACTGTAAGTTTAGAAGCTGGACTGGGTTTTGATGCGGCTTTGAGTAAAATTGTTTCTAAAAAAGAGGGTGTTTTAAGCAGTGAATTTACTCGCTGTTTAGAGGAAATGCGCCTTGGAAAAACGAGACGAGAGGCATTAACAGGTGTAAAAGAGCGGTTAGTCGTTCAGGAGATAAGTAGTCTCATTAATAATATCCTTCAAGCCGAGAAACTTGGAATTGGAATGGTTCAAGTTCTAAGAATACAATCTGAAGATGTTAGGGAACGTAGAAAGCAGCGAGCAGAAGAAGAGGCGATGAAGGCACCGATTAAAATGCTTTTCCCTCTAGTTTTGTTCATCTTTCCAAGTTTGTTCATCGTACTCTTAGGCCCAGCTGTTATTCAAATAATAGAAACGTTTAGTAATCAGTAAAACAAACAAGAGGCTATCTCATTTGAGAAAAGCCTCTTATTTTAGATGCTGCAAATTTATGGTTTTTACAACACTACCCACCCATTATAAACAACTTTTCCACTGGAAAATGAAGCGTTAGTTCACCATTACATATTTCCTTCACTGTTGATTTGGGCACGTTTACTTTAACTGTTAACTTACCCACTGCCACTGTCACTATTGAATGATCAATCCCATCAACAACGCTACATATCTCGTAACTAAACGTATTTTCAGACTGTTCATTTCGTACAAACGAGACATCGTAGCTGTGAATGCCTATATATTTTGTGAGATTAGGAATAGGGCTTGCAGTTTGTAGTTCAATCCCATTCGTAACTATTGTTTTTTCTTTTACCATTTCAACCGCAAACACATTCTCACACCCAACGATCTGTGCTGCTGCCTTCGTGACCGGCCGTTGAAGCACCTCTTCTTTTTGACCTAACTGAATGGTCTTACCACTGTCATACAAGCAAAGATAATCACATAGTCGATATGCTTCCTCGATATTGTGCGTCACAAAGAGAACAACTCCAGAAAAGCTTCGTTTAATAATCTCCAATAACTCAAATTCAAGGTGTTTTTTCACGTGTTGATCTAGGGCGGAAAATGGTTCGTCCAATAATAGAATTTCAGGTTCTGTCACAAGCGTTCTCGCCAAGGCGACACGTTGCTGCTGACCTCCAGATAATTCATTAGGATAGCGATTTTCTAACCCTGTCAATTGAATAATCTGAAGCATCTCGGCGATCTTTTTGTTTTTTTCGTCCTTAGCGAGTTTCTTTAAACCAAAACCAATATTCTCTGCAACAGTTAGGTGAGGAAAGAGGGCATAATTTTGAAAGACGTACCCAACTTTGCGATCTCGGGTTGGAATAGTAATGTTCTTTTCATGGTCAAATAATGTTCGTTCTCCAATTGAGATTGTTCCGGAGTCAGGTTTTAACAATCCTGCAATGGCTTGTAGTGTTAAACTTTTACCACAACCAGAGGGTCCTAATATCCCAACAATTCCTTTTTCTACTTGGAAGGCGACATCAAGCTTAAAGCTTCCAAGAGATTTTTTGATGTCTACATATAACATTATGTTCGCCCTCCTTTGGAAACTTTGTTCTCGAGGCGGTTGATCGTAAACAATACAGTTAGGGACACAGCTGTCATTATGAATACTAGAATGTTAGCTAAATCCCGGTTACCAGCCAAGAGTGCATCGTAAATGGCAATTGGCATTGTCATTGTTTTATTTGGGATGCTTCCGGCGACCATTAAAGTTGTCCCGAAATCTCCTAATGCTCTAGCAAAGCCAAGGGTAATTCCAGCGACAATACCTCTCCAGGCTAAGGGAATGATTATTGTAAGAAAGATATTTAATTCTGTTCTACCCAAGACCCTTGCTGCATTGACCAGGTTAGGATCGATATTAGCAAACGCGGCTTTGGCTGACTTGATTAAAAATGGGATTGAAACAACCATCGCTGCAATAACTGCTCCTGTTGGTGTAAAGACGATCATGATATTAAAGTTTTCTTCAAGAAACCTGCCAATGCCGCTTTGTCTTCCTAACAGTACGAGTAAGTAATAACCAAGCACAGTTGGTGGTAAAACAATTGGCAACGTAATAATCGTATCTAAAAAGTCAGCGACCTTACTTTTAGAACGACTTAAAAAGAACGCAATCGGCAGCCCGATAATAATAGTTAAAAGAGTTGCTGTGAGAGCAACTCTGAAAGATAAAAATAGTGGAAATAGATTAATTTGCTCCATAGTTAAGACTCCTTAAGAGATGCTACTTCATCCATACCTACTATCATAACAAATTAATGATCGTTTAAAAATAATAATTCATTTATAGAAGTGTATTCTCTTAAGTTACAAAGATATTTACTTTTCCTCCACACTTTTTTCATAAAAATATGTTACATTCAGAAAGATAACAAAAAGCGAGTTCCGATGAGGAGTGAGACTACGATGGCGCATAAAGTATTAATTGTTGACGACGAAAAAGAGATGCGTATGCTCTTAAATGTTTGTTTAAAGCCATATGGATACCTGATTGATGAAGCACAAACGGGCTATGAAGCAATCGAGAAAATAATAGATGGAAAATATGATTTAATTTTATTGGATATTATGATGCCTACAATCGATGGTTTTGAAGTCTTAAAAAACGTTCGAGAAATGATTGATAAAGATGTTCCAATTATCCTTTTAACAGCGTTAGGGGACACTGAACGAATTGTTAATGGTCTTCAGTTAGGAGCGGATGATTATATTGTGAAGCCATTTGAACCTAGAGAGCTTCAAGCAAGAATTCAGTCGATCATGAGAAGGGCCCAAAAGAGTACTGTTACTGAAGACACTACATTTAGCTTACATCAACTCAAATTTGAAGAAGATAAGTTAAGAGTTTCTTATCTTGACCAAACCTTACCACTAACAAAGAAAGAATATAAAGTGTTGCTACGCTTAGCGAAAAATCCTGGGAGAGTCTATTCAAGAGAGCAACTTGTTCAACTTGAGTGGGATGACTTCTATGAAGGCGATGCAAGAACCATCGATACACATATCAAAAATGTCCGGGAAAAACTAAAGGCAGTCGGTTTTACAAAGCATATCGTGGAAACTGTATGGGGTGTTGGCTATCAGATGCTTGAGGATTTTCCCCATGAAGGATGATGAATGTGAAGAAAAAGCTTTCTAAAAAAATTGCCTTCTTTGTCATACTTATCCTATTAATTGTTATTAGTACAATGGTTCTGTTTTCATATCACTTTTTTAAAAACTTTTATAAAGAACAGTTGGCGATAAATGTTGAAGAAGAGTTAAGGGCATATGCGACGATGATTGAAGAAGGAATTGATGAAGAAATAGTCGTTTATCTTATTTTAGAAAAAAATCGGGGGCGTCATGTGCAGACGATCTTTTTTGACGAAAATCTTGAACCTAGTTATTTATCGCACCATGTCAGTGAAGAATGGTTAAACGAATATCAAGTTTGGGTTCAAGAACGCTATAAAAGTGGTGGAGATACACTACAATATGTCGATACTGGGATTAATTTTCACATTCCTCATATCTGGGCGTATCGACCAATTGTCAAAGATGGAGAGTTTCAAGGAATTTTCTTTGTCGATCAAGATACCGGTGAGTTTGAAAAAGCGAAACTACAGCTAATCTTACTTTTGTTTGCGATGGGATTGTTCACGCTTTTAATTGGAGCTCTATTAACCATATATTTAACAAGAGTTATTTCAAAGCCATTAATTAAAATAGGTGAAACGACTCGTGAAATTGCTAAAGGTGATTTTGATATTAAACTTTCAATCGCTAGTGACGATGAAGTTGGTCAATTAGCTACTGATATTCATGCAATGACCAAGCAATTAAAGGAATTTCGCGATTCAAAGCGACAATTTATCTCCCATATCTCTCATGATCTACGGACACCGATAACCTATATTAAAGGTTATTCAGCTGTTATGAAGGATGCACCACAAGTTGATGAAACAGAGTGGCGACGTAACTTGGGGGTCATATATAACGAGGCGAAGAGAATGGAATATTTAGTGAGTGACTTATTTCAACTAACCAAGTTAGAAGAGGGGAAAATTACGCTTCATAAAGAAGAGGTAGATCTCCTACAGTGGCTAGAGTCAATTATCGCAACAAGACAGTTAATGTTTGATAATCATTCCATTACATGTGTAGTGAAAGGAAATAAAAACGAAGTGAGAGCTGTCATTGATCAGCATCGTCTTGGTCAAGCGGTCATTAATGTTTTAGAAAATAGCATTCGCTATACACCAAAGGGTGGATTGATTTTGGTTAATGTAATTGCCACAGAAAATGAAATCTCGATTGAAATACGTGACAATGGAATTGGAATTAGTAAGGAGGATTTGCCACATATCTGGGAACGGTTTTATCGAGTTGATAAATCTAGATCTCGAGAAAGTGGAGGAAGTGGATTAGGACTAGCGATCGTAAAAGAAATTGTTGAAATTCATGGCGGGACAGTTGCAGTAGAAAGTGAAGAAGGTGTGGGAACTAATTTTTACTTGAAAATCCCATGTTAGAAAGAATCAAAAATAAAGAGCCATATCGGCTCTTTATTTTTGATTTTTTAAGTCTATTGTGGTCTTTTTCGTATCTTTATTTGCAATGACATACTGTGATTGTCCAATAAATAGAGGGATTTCAAGCTTGTCCCAATTTGGTAGTCCACCATCAAAGCGTGTTTCATCTTTGTGAAACCGCGTAATGTCACCGACGATCCAATCATGATCACCGTATTTTTGAATGTCCTTGACTTTGCATTCATAAACAACGTAAGCCTCAGTCAGGATGGGACAATCCACGGTTTCGCCTTTTTTATAAGAAATGTTTAATGCCTCTAGTTTATCACCGTCGCGACCAGATAATTTCCCAGCACCTTCAATATATTTTGCATATTCAGCAGGAACAAATTGAATTGCAAACTCGCCTGAATTTTTCACTAAATGGTAAGTAAAACGTTCTTCAGCAATAGCAACCCCATAAATAGGAGGAGCATAAGATATGTAGGAGTGCCAACCAGCGGCCATGATATTTTTGGTGCCGTTCCACTCAGCAGTTACTAAGGCTATTAACCCAGGGTAACAATGGAGAACCGTATTATTCGTACTTTGTAGCATCGTATCACCTTCCAAATTGAATTTACTTTTAGTATAGAGTATTTTCCTTGGGGATGCAGTATCATCTAATAAAATTGAGTGACAATTTAATAATTATAAAGTTCGAAATCCTCTGGTGATGAAGTGATGATAAAAGGCTCATTCCAATCAAGATGTCCTAGTAACGAATCGATTTTTTCACCTTCAATTAAAACAAAAACTTTCTCATAGCCAAACTGTTCGACAACCATAGTAATTTGTGTTGCTAACATAGCTTCACCTGTTGAACCTAAGTTAGCTTCTGAAAGCTCCTTTGAAAATGAAACATAAGCGACGCCTTCCTGGTCTTCTACAGACTGTACTACAACACCTTCTGGAAGAAGACTATGAAGACCTTCATGTTCAGGTCCTTGAATCCAACGTTGTAAAGCATTTTGAAGTCCAAATTCATTCAAAGATAACGGTAAGTCAACTTCAACTCTATAAATATCCATCAATTGGTCATCTGAGAAATATAGATTTAACTTATCCAAAACTGCTACTTCAGTTGTAGGCTCAGTAGGTTCTGACGATTCCTCCTTTTCTAGATCAGCCTCTTCTTCAATTTCCTCTTGGTATTTTGTTTCCGGCTCATCACCAGAGGTAGGCTTTTGTTGTTCTGTCGTATTGTTAGCTCCTTGCCCACAAGCAGCTATGATTAGTGTTAATGAGAGGAATAAAATGAGCTTACTTAATTTATTCATTTCTAGCACCTTCCTTTTAAATACATAATTTGGTTACTTTTTTAAGAATAGCACAAATGAACGGGTTAGACATTGAATATGGTAGAAAAAGAGGGGAAACTCATGATCTTTTTCTGCTCAATTTAGCCTAAATGTAAAAAAATGAGAATTTTTTATTGACGTTGTAATTTAATCTGTTATATAATACAAATAACAAGTTAATATTGTACTAATACAAGAAAAGGGGCGATTTAAATGAGCAGACAAGAACGTAAGAACATGATTAATTTTATTGAGAAGATGAAGGGGTTAGACTCAAGTCAGCTAAAGCATATGACAGATCAAGAGGTTGAGCATATTTATAATTCGCTTTATTTCAAGCTTGAACACCAAGAATAAGTAAGGGAGAAAAGCAGCAACTTCCCCTTTTCTTTGACTGTGATACCAATTGACTAATTCCTTTCGATGCAGCAGATATCCACTAACGAAAAACAAGAAGCTATACCTGTTTAAAGGGTATAGCTTCTTGCGTTATATCAAGAACCTAGTATCGTCTACGGATCTAGAATAAGAAAAAAACTTGTGCGATGAGTAGTAAATTAGACGAGAAAAAGTCCTTATAAAAAGATGTCTAAAAGAAAGACAATGATCATAACAGCTTGGACCACTGCTTTTGCAAAGGTTCCGCTTAAAAAAGCAATTACGGTACCAATAGCTACTTTAAATGACTCTTGAAATGGTTTATGCTGTAGTAACTCTGTTACGAGTACTAATGCAAAAGGAACAAGAATGATGCCAAATGGAGGAATAACAAAGCAACCAATAATTACACCGATGGTCGCAGCGCGTAGACCCCATTTTGAACCACCATACCGTTTAACAAAATAGAGATTTGCTAAGTAATCTGTTAAAAATAAAAGGATGGTCAATACGGTAAAGGTAATCCAGGTCCACCAGGTTACCGATTCTGGTGAAATAAAGAAGTAATAGATGACAACTCCACCCCAAATTAAGAGCACTGAAGGGATTATAGGGTAAACCAACCCAATAAAACTCACAATAAACAAAGCAATAATAATGATCCATAAGACAATCTCCATTACATAACCTCACTCGATTTAAATTTTCACTACTAAAATCTTGGGTTTAATTTAAGTTAAGTATACATGCAGTGTAGAGTTTAGAGTGTGAAGTTATTGCAAGATTTGTTTAGTAGAATAAGTAATAGATAGGGATGTGTTGAATAATCACACAATAATTCTTAATTCTAAACTCGAAAAAAGGGACTGCGGTTGCAGTCCCTTTTTCACTAATTATTTAAGTCTTCAATCGAATTAATATCCATATAAGCAGGTACGACTAAGCCGATGCCAGCTCCTTCTAAGTTAATACCTAGGTCAACGAAGTCTTCTTTAAAGTCTTCATAATAAACAGCATGTGTACCTGGCATCCAAGCGGCTACTAGAGCATCAGCACTTCCTGTAGCAACAGCAGTCCACATTCCAGCTGCTTCAAGAGCTAAAAGTTCAACATCATAGCCGATATCTTCTAAGACTTTACCAATCATATGCGTTGAGGCGATTTCAGAATCCCAAGCTACAAAAACTAATGTTAGCTTATCTCCATTGACTTCAGAAACGCCATCAGTCCAAACAGATACTTTGTCTTGATTATTGGCTACCCAATCAGCAGCTGCTTCTTTAGGGTCGGCACCTTCATTTACCGCTACCATTATCTCTCCCATATCCGCTTGATCCCAATAGAAGTTATCTAACACTTGGTACGCAGAAGGGTGATCTACATCTAGTCCTTTACGAACGATTGTATGGATACTTTCTGATGCACCAAAAACTCCTTTTGGATCCTCGAGGTATTTAAGGTCATATTTTGCGAATTTCCAATGAGGTGTCCAACCTGTAACAACAATAGGTTCTTCTTTCTCATAAGCGGCAGCAAGAGCTGCTGTCATAGCTGCTGATGAACTAGTTTGAAGTGTGTAGCCATCTAGTTCGTATGCTTCAATTGCTTCTTCAGTAGCAGCCATGATACCAGCACCGGCATCAATTCCTGTGATTATGTAGTCAAGTTGTGCGCCAATAGAACCGTCTCCACTAGTAGTATCAGAACCACATCCCGCAATTAGTAGTGATAGTGACAAACCTGCTACAACACTAAGTCTTTTTACGTATTTGTTCATTTTCAACCCATCTCCTCTTAATCTTTTTTATAGCTGTATTCGCATAAATCGTTCTTCTAATGATCTTGAACTATTTAGTTACTAGCACATTTATTCTAGGACTGGAAACTCAAGTATCTTCAAAGTAACAAAATGTACGAAACGAGCTTTTATATGAACCCTTTTTAAAACTAATTTTCGCAAAAGTCTAGGATTAGCAATGACGAAAAGAGCTAAAAAGAGTGAAAAACGCTTAAGCAGTTCCTTTTTGTCTATTAAAACTTTGTGTTAAACGATCTAAGATAATTGCTACGATAACTAGGGCGATACCAGCTTCAAAGCCACCACCTGCATCATTACGTCCTACTGCATAGTAAACCTTAGTTCCAAGACCAGAAGCACCAATCATTGAGGCGATAACAACCATAGATAGGGCAAGCATAATACTTTGGTTTACTCCAGCCATAATAGTTTTCTTGGCCATTGGTAATTGGACCTTAAATAACTTCTGCATTGGCGTTGATCCAAAAGCATCTGCTGCTTCTATTAGTTCGGTTGAAACTTGACGTATACCTAAATTCGTTAATCGAACGGTAGGTGGCATCGCAAAAATAACCGAAGCAATTACACCTGGCACCATTCCAATTCCGAAAAATACAACTGCAGGAATTAAATAAACGAAGGCTGGCATGGTTTGCATAAAGTCTAAAATCGGTGTTACCACATTTTCAGTTGTTTTATTTTTGGCCATCCAAATACCTATTGGTACACCAAAGACTACAGAAATACCAGCAGATGTTAATACGAGCGAAAGTGTTAACATCATATCATTCCAGTATCCTAAGTTTTGAATGAGAAATAGTCCAAAAAAAACAAAAAGTGGTAAGCCAATTTTCTTTTTCGTCGCAAAGAATGCCAATGCGGTGATCATTAGTATAAATAACCACTCTGGAAGAACACTTAAACCAGCACTTAATTGGTCAACAAAAAATCGAATAACTGCTGTAACTCCTTTAAATAATCCATCGGCATTTTTTAACCAATCGACAAAAGCGTCAATTCCATTAGCTAGCGGAAGCCTCGGTATTAGATTCATCCTTCTTCACCTCCTGACTTGAAGACAGGGCTGCTAAAACAGCTCCGCGAATAATGATTCCTTTTAATTGATCTTCTTCAACAACAGCAACTGGAATAGGCGAAGTTGAAACGACATCAAACAAGTCATGTAAAGGGGTATCAGGATGAACAGTAGGAACATTTTGGTCCATAATATCTAGTAAACTAGCATCCTTACCTGCTTTCGAAACTTGTTCAGCGCTTACGATACCAAGAAGCTCTTTGTTACGATTTGTCACATAGATGTTGGAAATCCCAGCATCCTTCATTCTTTGCATCGCAACACGTAAACCATCCTTCTCTGCATTTACAGTTTCCGGACGTTTCATGACATGTCCGGCTGTAAAGACTTTAGAACGGTCTACATCTTCAACAAATCTTTCTACATAATCATTTTCCGGATTTTTTAAGATTTCTTCTGGTGTGCCAATTTGAACGATCGAACCATCCTTCATAATGGTAATTCTGTCTCCGATGCGTAAAGCTTCATCTAAATCATGTGTAATAAAGATGATGGTTTTTTGCATTTTTCGTTGCAAATCGAGTAATTCATCTTGCATGTCTTTTCTAATTAATGGGTCTAGGGCAGAGAAGGCTTCGTCCATCAGCAAGACATCAGGATCGTTAGCTAACGCCCGAGCAAGACCAACGCGTTGTTGCATGCCACCGGATAGTTCATTTGGATACATATTTTCATAGCCATTAAGACCAACAAGATCAAGTGAGGAAATGGCCTTTAATTTACGTTCCTCTTTTTCAATTCCTTGTACTTCCAGACCGTACTCGACATTCTCGAGAACTGTACGGAAAGGGAATAAGCCAAACTTTTGAAAAACCATGCTTAATTTTTTCCTGCGTACGTCCCGTAACTCCTTTTCTCCCATGGCCGCTAAATCAACACCATCAATCCAAACACTACCAGTTGTTGGTTCAATTAATCGGTTTAAGAGACGAACCAATGTAGACTTTCCGCTCCCTGATAACCCCATAATTACGAAAATTTCACCGTTCTCAACCTCAAAGTTTGCCTGATTAACACCAACTGTCATTCCGGTTTGTTTTAAAATTTCGTCTTTTGACGTATTTTTCTTTAAAAGTTCTAGTGCTTTTTTGGGTTTTCTCCCAAAAATTTTCGTTAGATTTTCAACTTTTATTTTCGACATGTATTCCACCTCAATTCCATGTTTATTTCGTTTCAAACACAACATTTTCCGTATATAAAAATCCAGAAAAATCCATGTTGATTTGTTGTTGTTAATACTATATAATATTATCTATTTTTTGCGCAAACTGTATATTCCTTGATAATCGTACATATTGTACGTACAGAAAAAACTGTACACACATTACGTAGAGATTACTTATAAATCCTTCCATATCCTTCTAGATGCTATTTGCCTGTAAACTTTTAACTTCTTTTTTACTTTGTTATACTACTAATAACTAATTACTGATAAGTTGGAGGAGGTAGGATGGAAAACTGCGAGAAAGAAATCAAAGATTTGCAAGAACTTAACAAAGCGCGTGAGCGATTTGTTAGTGAAATTGCTAAGAATATTCATCTATATGGAATCTCTCAATCTGTTGGTCGCTTGTATGGTACCGTTTTTTTCTCAGAGGAACCAATGACCCTAGATGAAATGAGTGACGAACTCGGGATGAGTAAGACAAGCATGAGTACAGGGATCCGAATGCTCCTCGATGCCCAGATGGTAGAACGTGTGTGGGAAAAGGGAATAAGAAAAGATCTTTATAGAACTGAAGAAGATTGGTATCGTTCATTTTCGCATGTTTTTATCACTCGGTGGAGAAATGCTACAGAACAGAATATGATTGCAATCCAAGAAACAAAATCTTCATTAGAGGCATTAAATGCAGAAACTCAGGTAGAGAAGATCAGAGACCTAATTCAATTAGATTTGACGAAACTCAGTCAGGCAGAAGCTTACTATAAATGGTTAGATGATGTAATATCCCTATTTGAGACAGGTGAAATATTTAAAATTGTTCCAAAGCAAGAACCAACTTAAAAACTAGGAAAACTGCTAAAATTAGAGATAATAGATTAAGAAATTAAAAAACGCACGGATTCGTGCGTTTTTTTGCTACCTTTAACTATTATGCATTTACCAAAAGCGGTAACAGGTATTATGTTCTTAAAGAGTTCGGATGTAGAACGCCAAAAGGCATGAAAATGCAGGATTCTTGTTCCAAAGAGCGCAGTTGGACCGCTAGGAGGCATTAAGATGAAGGATTCATGTTCCAAGGAGAGTTGTTGGATCCCCACAAGGAATTAAAGTGCAGTGGTAGAAAAAATGGATTATGAAATTTAGTAAATTGCGATTATAATGAAGAAAGTAATAGATTTATAGTGGAAATAATTCGAAAAATAGTTTATAACAAAAATTGGATACTAAATTTGTTTTAAAAGAAATTAGTAAGCGTGTAACTTTTCAAAAAAAATAACGACAAGTATAGTGAGGGGGAAAGAAGCAGTGAATGATGAATTTGAACGCTTGTACGAAACTTATCACCATTCATTATTTCAGTTTCTGTTTTACATGGTACGCAATAGACAAATTGCCGAAGAGTTAGTACAAGAAGTTTATATCAAAGTCTTTAATTCTTTTTCTTCCTTTAAAGGTGATAGTAGTGAGAAGACATGGCTCTATTCAATAGCAAGACATGTAGGTGTCGATTGGATCCGCAGTCAAAATAGAAAAAAACGAAAATTCTTAGGTGTTTTTGAGCTTTCAGAGAAAGAGTTCCAAATCAGAGACGAAGAACCTTTACCAGACGAAATTGTATTAGAAAGGGAAGAAATGAAGGAGGTTTATCAAATGCTTGGTAGATGCTCCTTAGATCAGCAACAAGTGATCATTTTAAGATATATTGAATCCCTTTCAATAAGCGAAACAGCACATATTTTAGGTTGGACCGAGAGTAAGGTTAAAACGACGCAACATCGCGCAATTAAAGCACTACAAGAACTACTTAGTGCTAGTCATCATTCGGATTTAAAGGAGGTGGGAAGATGAAGCGATCCTCTAACTGGGATGAAAAATCGATTGAAAATCAACTAAGGCAATTGCCGAAATTTGAAGATAGTCGAAGTAAGGAAGAAATATTTGAGCGCATCCAAGAAAGGCTCCAGGAAGATCAAATAAAAGTACGTAAAAAGAAGAAGAGTTGGTTTGTCCCTATTGCTGCCGCTGCCGCTGTAATTTTTCTAATGATACTGATTGTCCCCTCCTTTTTAAATGAAAGAAACGTTTCGATAGAAGAACCTAATGCGGAATTTAGGATGGAGACCACTCAAAAGGTGGCAGATGAAGAAGCTGAGGCGGGAATATCTTCAATTAATGATTTTCCAGGTATCACTGCCGACGAGAAAAGTACTGACCTTCTGTATGTTGGGGCGATGCAGCCTTATGAAGCAGAGCAAATGGTCGATGAAATAATCACTTTAGGTGCTACTATTTATACTGATAATCGAGAATTTGTGGTCCCGGTTACCCTTTTAGCAGAAGGAGGAAGTATTATTGACCGTTTTCTATCGGTGAAAGATACGTTTACGGGTGATTTATGGGGGATATATGGGTTTCCTCAACTCCAATTTAATTGGATCCAAGAAGGAGAAGCCAACAAAGTAAACATTGATCTCCCGAAAAATAGTATGACAAATTTGACTTCTGCTGAACAATTTATTTATAGTTGGGGACTAATTGAAACATTCAGGCCGTGGTACGAAGAAATTCAATTCAGTTCTGACGGCGAGCCAGGAATCGATTGGGGGCAAACTGGTCATATTCCTGGAAAGTTGTTACGTGAACCGAACCGTGGATACTATCTTGTTGAAACTGATACCGGTCACTTATTTTTAGTCCGGGGAAGAGTAGTCAATGCTCCAGGAAATTATCCTGTTGGAACAGCGAGCCTTGAAGAAACTCTTCAGTTTATGAAGCAAGATGATGAGTACGGTGGATATCGTGCACCGATCGGCGAGGAATTTGTCATTACGAACGTGACAGAGCAAAAAGAAGCAGTGACAATTTCCTTTGCTGAAGGGACTGTCCTTGAAAATCAACCGCATCACTTAGCGATGGTCGAAGCTATTTTATTTGCAGTAGGAGACTTTGGTTATTCTTATGTACAATTTGAAGGGCTTGAACCAACTCAAGTCGGCCCTTATTATACGGGTGACTTGCTAGAAATTCCACGCTTTGCTAATTTCATTCGTTAATGAAAAGTCAACGGCTTCCACCGTTGACTTTTTTTGCGGAATATTTGTCAACAATATTTAGATCTTGATATAGTTGAGTGAGAGGATAAAGATAAGCGGGGGTTTACATGGACACAATTACGCATACGTTGTTTGGTCTTACTTTATATGGTGCAGTAGATAAACAGGAGCTCCCAAAAGAAAAAAGGCGTGCCTTGCTTTTTACAACAGTAGTGGGAAGTCAAATTCCAGACATTGATGTTATATCGAGATTGTGGGATACCGAGGGACAGTATCAAATGTGGCACCGGGGGATCACTCATTCTATATTTTTAGTTCCTGTTTGGGCATTAGTACTGGCTTTGTTATGCTACTTATTTTGGCGGGTCAAAGATCGACGAATTTTTCTGATGGGTGCCTTAGCAGTATTTATTCATAACACGAGCGATTTATTTAACGCCTGGGGAACAGGTTATTTAGAGCCGTTTTCTAATGTTCGTGTTACTTTTGGTACAATTTCAATCATTGATTTTGTTATATGGGGCTTAATAGCAGTAGGATATCTAGTTACGAAAAAAACAATATGGCCACCATTTCAAGTTTACCGTTTTGTTTGGGTTGCTATTATTTTGCATGTACTAATACAAACTAGCCAAGGGTATATTATCTATCAGCAAACAAGCCCTGACTATGAGCAGACAGCTTTATCAGCAAGCTTTGTGCCGTGGAATTATACTGTGATAGGGAAAAAAGGTAGCACGGTAGAAATTTCCCAGCGCAATTTGTGGTCGGAACCTGTGATCCAAACGGTGCTGACTAGCCAAGAAGAAGCAGATTTAGATCAGTTGTTCGCTGTAAAGCCAGAAGCAAAAACGCTTTATCAATGGTCACCGTTCGTCGTTGTTGTTGACGATGAAGAGATGTTAGGTATTTATGATCCGCGTTTCTATCGGAATGGTCAATCGTTTCTATTTGAATTTATTGAAAAAGAAAGTTAAAGAAGTAACTATTTTTAAGGTGCAGTGAACAAAAAGTATACAAGTTTGACAATCTTACTATAAAAATTCTTTACGAAATACCTAGAGACTTCACTTTAGGTATTTTTTTTAGTGTGTGCTTCTAAAGGGGGAATCAGGCATAAGTTCATAAACGCTAGAATAGATCTGAAAAATTTCGGGAAAATAATGTATCATAAGAAGGGAGATATCTATCATGGCAGAAAACGTAACTATACCACTAACCTCTGGTGAACTCGGTTTTTTATGGGAGAGCTATCATTGTGAGACAATGTTTCTATGCACGTTTCAATACTTTAAAACTGTCGCTGATGATAACGACTTACATAAAAATCTTCAAAGTGGAATTGAAATAACCGAGTCAAATATCCAGGCGATTAAGGAAGTGTTTATAAAGGAAAAGCTCCCTATTCCAGGTGCCTTTGATGAGCATGATGTAAATCTGAATACACCTAAACTATATTCAGATCAAACCATCAATTATTTGTTAAAAGAAATGAGTGAGACAAGGTTTGAAATTTATTCAAAGTACTTGAAAATGACTTCTCGCTTAGATATTCGAGCATTATGTAATCAATTTATAACTGATTATAATCGTTTTTGTCACCAAGTGACTGAAACACTGTTAAATAAGGGACTTTACGTTCGTGCCCCACAAATTCCATACCCAGACGATGTAGATTTTGTTAAAAACAAAAGTTATTTGACAGGGTGGTTTGGTGAAAGAAGACCGGTTGAAGCAAATCAATTAGCACACATATCATTGAATATCCAACGAAATACGCTTTTGAAAACGATGTTGATTGGTTTTATCCAAACTGTTGAATCTGATAAAATTAGAGACCTTTTAGAAGTAGGTAAGGTTATGAGCGATAAAATGCTTGAAAGTTTACATCTATTTTTAAAGGATGCTGACCTTCAAGCTCCTATTCAATCAGGTTTGTCAGTCATGAAATCCACCAAAGCTCCATTTTCAGATCGCTTTGTTTTAGAGTTTTTGCTAAACATTACTCATTGTGCAATAAGCGTTTATGGAGAATCCTTAGCTCTAAGCAAAAGACGTGATTTGTTTGTATTTTATGAAAAGAGTATCACTGGAACAACTTTATACGCAAATCAAATTGCTAATCTTTTAATTGAATTGGGTTACTTAGAACAACCGCCAATAGCAACAGATTATGAGGATTTAGCAAATAAAAGGGATTAAGTTTGTATTGATGGGACAACTATCTAACAATATTTGAGTGAAAGGTTGTTGAATTTCTAGTCTTACAGAAAGGCTAACAAGAATAGCGAATGCGAAGATATGGTTATTTCAAAAAAGATTAAATGACAAAATCGAGCAGAATATGTGCTCGATTTTTCTTGTTTTGTTGAATTGTGCTTTCCTGGGAAATATTGTGTCGTTATAAATCTTTACCCATGACGATTGCTGTCGTCGTAACGCCTGTCGCTGCTACAGCAATAGCAGACAATACTAACTCATCATAGGTAATCACAGAAATCCCAGCAATAACGACTAATAAATCTATGATGAAAATAAAAATGCCTACATTTGTTTTCAATAGATCGGCTATCATTTGTGCCAATAAATCCAATCCACCAGTGCTTATGTCGTATAAAAACATAACTCCTACGCCAATTCCAAGAAGAACACCACCAACAATGGAGGCGATGAGTGGCGAAAGGTTATTAGGACTAAGCGTTAACCATTGGAAAAGGTCGATAAATATTGCTGATACAACAAAGCCAACAATACTGTTGTAAAAGAAGGTTCGATACCAAATCCATGCGCCAGCATAGATCGGAATACTTAGAAGAAGAATTGCTACACCGACATTGATACCATATTCATAATGTAGAATTAACCCTAAACCAATCATTCCTCCATCTAAAATGTGAAAAGGAACGAAAAAATTATTTATCCCGATACTAATAATAAAACTTCCTAAAAGTATCGCTAGTAATTTTTTATTCAACATGAAATCAACCTCGCAAACAGGACATGTTGTAGTGTATGCGCGGGGAGTTAATAAAAGAAGTAAGAAGTTTAGAGTGTGAAATCTAGAGTTGTAGCTCCTGAGAGTTACAATCAAAGACTATACACTATAAACTCTACACTCTAAACTACTGAAATTTCTTCATCCGATACTGTAAGCTTTGTCTACTGAGTCCAAGTTGTTTTGCAGCTTGAGTGACATTGTAATTGTGCTGTTCGAGGACTTTTTGGATATAGTACTCTTCGAACTCTTCTAATTGTTGTTTTAATGGTCTAGTGAACGGTTTGTAATCTGTTTTCTTATTTGTTTGAAACATCTCAGGTATATCTGCCTTAAATTGCGTTTTGTTTCGAAAATGATTAGGTAAATGTGTGAAATCAATGCGATCTTCATCAACGATTAGGTTCATCGCTCCTTCGATGACATGCTCTAGCTCTCGGACATTTCCTGGCCAATCATAGTCATAAAATAAGTGAAGTATTTCCTCGTCAATCTTCCGGACTTCCATTTGGAAGTTTCGATTACATTTTTGAATAAACGTATTCACGAGCAGAGGGATATCTGCTTTTCGTTTTCTGAGAGGTGGAATTTGTAACGAGACAACACTAAGTCGATAATATAAGTCTTGGCGTAAGCGCCCTTCTTCAATAGCGATTAATGGATCTTCGTTTATTGTTGCTAATATCCTCACATCGATAGGAGTGTCTTTTGTATCACCTATTCGTCTCAAACTCTTTTCTTGGATGACACGTAATAGCTTTGCTTGTAACCCGATGCTTAATGAATTTATTTCATCTAAAAGAATGGTTCCTTCGTTTGCTTGTTCAAATAAACCAGGTCGTTCTGTAGCGCCGGTAAATGCACCTTTTTTCGTTCCGAATAGTAAACCTTCAATTAAACTTTCAGGCAGTGCTGCACAGTTTTGGCTAATGAATGGCTTATCATGACGCTCGCTATTATGGTGAATACTTTGGGCAAATAGTTCTTTTCCAGTTCCGGTTTCACCGATAATTAAAACAGAAGAGGAAGTCCGTGTTGCTCGTTTTGCTTGTTCAATAATCTCCTTGATAGGGTTGCTCTCACCAATGATGGAATCAAAAGTATGGAATGTTTCTTTAGTTGCCCGAGTTTCTCTTATTAGCTTTTCTAGTTTGGTAATATCCTTAGCAATTTCGATGGCACCAATAATTTTCTCATTTTCGTAGATAGGGTGTGTATTATTTAGAGTGGTAATTTCTTGGCCTTTATTATTAAAGTAGGTCTGTTTTTTGTTTTTGGTTGTTTTCCCTTCATAGAGAGCCTGAAGGAGTGTGCTTTCTTGGCCTTCATAAAACATAAATACATCTCGTAAATTTTTATTGATAACGTCTTCTATATGCATGGCTTCTATTTCCATCATTTTTGGATTGTAGATAACCGTTTTACCGGTCTCGTCAATAACATGAATGCCAATGTCAACTTCATTAATTACCTGTTGATAGAAATTAGCGAACTTCTTTAACTGTTGCAGGTCCTTATAATCAAACAAGCAATCCTCCCCAATCTAGTTAATATAGGTTTAGTTTACTATCATCGAACATAAGATGCAAAAAAAATTGGCGTTTGTAGCAAAATGAATTTGCATCGCAAAAAAAATTTGCACATAAGATTGTTCAGTACCATTTCAGATTTCTAAACATAAATAATTTTTTGTTTTGTATGTAAAGGTGTAAGCGTCGAAGGCGTATCTCATCAATCTATTAAAATGAAATTCCGAAGTTGGCACGATTATTGCATTATAAAGTTTGTATATAGAAGTTACTTAGAAAAGGAGAGGATCATAACATGGTAGTACCTTACAAACATGAACCATTTACAGATTTCACAGTAGAAAAAAATCGTCTTGAATTTGAGGCAGCTCTACAAAAGTAGAAGCAGAATTAGGTAAAGACTACGATCTAATCATTAATGGTGAAAGAATTGCTACAGAAGATAAAATTGTTTCTCTTAATCCTTCAAATAAAGAACAAGTTGTTGGAACCGTTTCCAGAGCGAATATTGACCTAGCTGAAAAGGCAATGCAAGTAGCGGATGAGACATTTAATACGTGGAAGAAATGGAAGCCTGAAGTTCGTGCCGACATTTTATTTAAGGCAGCGGCAATTATTAGACGTCGTAAGCATGAGTTTTCTGCTTATTTAGTACTAGAAGCTGGTAAGCCTTGGAATGAAGCTGATGCAGATACTGCGGAAGGAATCGATTTCCTTGAGTATTACGCACGTCAAATGCTACAACTTAGCAAAGGTTTTGCAGTAGAAAGCAGACCGTTTGAGCACAATAAGCTTTCATATATTCCACTAGGAGTAGGTGTTGTTATCCCGCCTTGGAACTTTGCTTTCGCAATTATGGCTGGTATGACAGCAGCCGCTTTAGTAACTGGTAATACAGTTATTTTAAAGCCAGCAGAAACAACTCCGGTAATTGCCTATAAATTTATGGAAGTGTTAGAAGAGGCAGGTCTTCCAAATGGTGTCGTTAACTATATCCCTGGATATGGTTCAGAAATTGGTGACTATTTAGTAGACCATAAGCGTACTCGCTTCATTTCATTTACTGGTTCAAAAGCAGTAGGTGTTCGTATTTATGAGCGTGCAGCAAAAGTACACCCAGGTCAGCTTTGGTTAAAACGAGTTGTTGCAGAAATGGGCGGGAAAGATGCAGTTATCGTTGATAAAGATGCAGATTTAGAAGTAGCAGCACAATCGATTGTGAAATCAGCGTTTGGCTTCTCAGGTCAGAAATGTTCAGCTTGTTCAAGAGCGATCATCCACCAAGACGTGTATGATCAAGTTCTAGAGAGAGCGGTTGAATTAACGAAAGAATTAACAATTGGTGCTCCTGCAGACCTTAACAATTTTATGGGGCCGGTTAATGACCAAAAGGCATTTGATAAAATTATGAGCTATATTGAAATCGGAAAAGAAGAAGGAAAATTAATGGTAGGTGGAACTGGAGATAACTCAAAAGGTTTCTTTATTCAACCAACAATTTTCGCAGATGTTCATGAAAATGCACGTATTATGCATGAGGAAGTTTTCGGCCCATTTGTTGCATTCTGTAAAGCGAACGACTTTGATCATGCGCTAGAGATCGCGAATAATACGGAGTATGGACTAACGGGAGCTGTCCTTACTAGAAATAGAGAAAATCTTGAAAAAGCTCGTGAAGAATTCCATGTAGGTAATCTTTACTTTAATAGAGGATGTACAGGAGCAATCGTAGGTTATCATCCATTTGGCGGATTTAATATGTCAGGAACAGATTCAAAAGCTGGTGGACCAGATTATTTATTACTATTTACACAAGCGAAATTAGTTTCTGAGCAACTATAAAAAAATCTAGTAATCTAATCATGGCGGCTAGCATTGTAAAGTAAGCGTATTGTTTGCTTGGGCTAGTCGCCTACCTAAAGGATCTCAAGTCTAAGCGACGGAGGGAACAAAATGAGTAAAACCAATGAAATTATTGAACAAACCGAAAAATTTGGGGCGCGTAATTATCATCCGCTTCCAATTGTTATTTCAAGAGCTGAAGGGGTTTGGGTAGAGGATCCAGAGGGCAATAAGTACATTGATATGTTAAGTGCTTATTCTGCTGTCAACCAGGGTCACAGGCACCCGAAGATTATTCAAGCTTTAAAGGATCAAGCAGATAAAATTACGCTAACATCAAGAGCTTTTCATAATGACCAGCTCGGTGATTTTTATGAAAAGGTGTCAGCGCTTACAGGGAAGAGCATGGTGCTCCCAATGAATACTGGTGCCGAAGCTGTGGAGACGGCTGTAAAAGCAGTTCGCCGCTGGGCTTATTATGTAAAGGGAATTGAAGACGGGAAAGCAGAAATCATTGTTTGTGAAGATAACTTTCATGGACGAACAATGACAGCTGTTTCACTTTCTTCAAATGAAGATTATAAACGTGGTTTTGGTCCAATGTTGCCAGGAATTAAGATTATTCCTTACGGTGATCTTGAGGCTTTAAAAGCAGCGATTAGTGAGAATACAGCTGCATTTCTTCTTGAACCAATTCAAGGAGAAGCAGGAATCATTATCCCACCAGAAGGTTTCCTGAAAGAGGCGTATGATATCTGTAAAGAAAACAACGTTCTTTTTGTCGCAGATGAAATTCAATCTGGTTTAGGACGTTCAGGGAAAGTATTTGCCTGTGACTGGGATGAGGTTGTACCTGATATGTATATTCTAGGGAAAGCCTTAGGTGGTGGCGTAATGCCGATTTCTGCAGTTGCTGCTGACGAAGATGTCCTAGGTGTATTTGAACCAGGATCTCATGGCTCTACGTTCGGGGGGAATCCACTAGCTTGTGCTGTATCAGTAGCCTCATTACAAGTTTTAGAGGATGAGAAACTTGCAGAACGGTCGTTAGAACTAGGTAACTACTTCCAAGATAAATTAAAAGGGATTAACAGTTCTGTAATTAAAGAGGTGCGCGGTAAAGGTCTCTTTATAGGTGTTGAGTTAACTGTACCTGCGCGTAAATATTGTGAAGCATTAAAAGAAAAAGGACTTTTATGTAAAGAAACACATGAAAATGTGATTCGTTTTGCTCCGCCACTCGTGATTTCTAAAGAAGATTTAGATTGGGCATTAATCCATATTACGAGTGTTTTGGAAGATTAAATAATTGATAGTTGAGTAAATTTCATTATTACCTTAATCAAGCTATATCAATCTAGATAGTACCGAAAATATGAATGATGAAATTCAATAAGTTAATCATTTTTTAGAGGGGGAGCTAAGTTAGCTCCCCGTTATAGAAAAGGCATTAATTTGCTAAAAAAAATAGTTCTTTTTGAAGTCATGAGTTTTGAGTTTTGAAAGCTAAGCTCCGTAGACTACGCTTCAATTGGACAACAAAAATTAAGACATTAAAAAGGGGTTTTTGAAAATGGAAATAGTTTTAAGAAATTTTTTCCTCTTTCTATCAAAAAATAAGACATTGAATAAGAGTGCAAAAAAATGGGGTTTAAAGCTTGGTGCACAACAGGTTATTCCAGGAGAAACGATTGAGAGTGCTATTGCAGCAGTTAAAAATTTAAATGCTAAAGGGTTAGCTTGTACTGTCGATCATTTAGGGGAATTTGTATTTAATCGTGAAGAAGCAATAGAGTCTGCTGAATATTGTGTGAGAACGATTGAAGCTATTGCAGAATCTGGAGTGAATTGTAATCTTTCTTTAAAACTTACTCAGCTTGGGCTCGATATTGATCGTAATCTTTGTCGAGATAACATGAGAAAAATCTTAGCAACAGGTCAAAGACATAATATCTTTGTTCGTATTGATATGGAAGATTATTCTCACTTGGATGCGACGTTAGATTTATTGGCTGAACTACGCCGTGAATTTTCAAATGTGGGAACAGTTATTCAAGCATATTTATATCGAGCAGAGCGAGACGTCGAGGATCTAAAAGGCATTTCATTACGTTTAGTAAAGGGTGCTTATAAGGAATCTCCTGAAGTTGCTATTCAAGATAAAGCCGAGATTGATGAAAATTACCTTAGTATTATAAAGCAACATTTATTAAATGGAAGTTATACTGCTGTTGCTTCACATGACCATAACATCATTGAAAAAGTAAAGCAGTTTGCTAAAGAAAAGAACATTCCAAAATCACAGTTTGAATTTCAAATGTTATATGGATTCCGTACAGAGATGCAACAAGAGATAGCAAAAGAAGGCTATACAATGAGAATTTATGTACCGTTTGGGAACGACTGGTACGGCTACTTTATGAGAAGGCTTGCTGAAAGACCGCAAAATGTGGCTTTTGCGCTAAGAGGCCTATTAAAATAATATTCTATGAAACTGAAAAGAGGTTGTTTCTATGAAAAGGAAAATATCGATTATTGGAGTACCTATGGACTTAGGGCAGCGTAGACGTGGTGTTGATATGGGACCTAGTGCCATACGATATGCTAATGTTGTTGAACGGCTGCAATCGCTTGATTACGAAGTAAATGATATTGGTGACATAGAAATTGGTAGACCTAATCGTTTTGATGTTATAGATGAAGAAAACTTGAAAGATCTCAAAGAAGTAGTGAAGGCTAATCAAAAACTTGCTTCAGCTGTTTCTGACATTGTTGCCATGGGACAGTTTCCATTAGTTTTAGGAGGCGACCATAGTATTGCAATTGGAACGCTTGCTGGAGTAGCTGAACATCATAAAAACCTGGGTGTCATTTGGTTTGATGCTCATGGGGATTTAAATACAGGGGAAACATCACCATCTGGAAACATCCATGGGATGTCACTAGCGGTGAGCCTAGGAATTGGACACCCTTATTTAACAGGTATTGGTGGTTTTGCGCCGAAAATTAAACCTGAAAATGTTGTCATCATTGGTGCACGTTCACTAGATGATGGAGAAAAAGAACTGATTCGCGAAAAAGGTATTAAAGTTTACACAATGCACGAAATTGATCGTTTAGGGATGACGAAAGTAATGGAAGAAGCTATGGCACATGTTACAAATGGAACGGATGGAGTTCATTTAAGTCTAGATTTAGATGCCATTGATCCACATGATGCTCCTGGAGTAGGTACACCTGTCTTAGGAGGTACTTCTTACCGTGAAACGCATTTAGCGATGGAAATGCTAGCTGAAGCAGGAATCATTACCTCAGCAGAGTTTGTTGAAGTTAACCCGATCTTAGACGATAAAAATACAACAGCAACAGTAGCTGTAGCATTAATGGGCTCACTGTTTGGTGAAAAACTTCTTTAAATAAGAAAGAGTGTACTGAATGAGCCGAGGGCCCAAACGATACACTCTTTTTAATTGAGACTAAAGGTAAGTTAGAAAAGCAGTCGCAAAGCTAAAATATACGATTAATGAGAAGATATCGTTCAATGTTGTAATCAGAGGTCCTGAGGCAATCGCCGGGTCTATACCAAAGCGATAGAGAACTAGGGGAATTACCGTCCCCGCAAGTGTCCCGATGATTAAAGTCAAAATTAACGATCCGCCTACAACTAAGGAATAAATGGGGCCTAACCATACGAATGCGATAATTGCAATTAAAAGTCCACAGGTGACCCCCAATGATAATTCCTACCCCACTTTCGCGCGCGATCAGTCTGATAACAGTCTTCTTGTCTAAATCATGGCTAATGAGACCACGGACGACTACGGCTAACGATTGTGTCCCCGTATTCCGGTCATCCCGGCAATCATTGGCATAAAAAAGACTAACGCCACAAATTCTTCTAACGTATCTTCAAATCCACTAATGATACTTCCTGAAATTAACCCTATAAATAATAATAAAATCAACCAGGGTAAACGTCGAAATGAAGCGGTAGTCGCTTTCGTGTTAAAATCGATATCTTTACCAGATGCCGATAACTTTTCAATGTCTTCATTGGCCTCTTGAATAACGACGTCAAGGACGTCATCGACAGTAACGATTCCTAATAGCTTTTTATTCTCATCAACAACAGGAACAGCGACAAAGTCATATCTCTCAATGAGCTGTGCAACTTCTTCCTGGTCTAAATCAACGGGTACAGAAATAACTCGATTAAACATGATGTCACTTATTTTTTCATCAATATCACTTAAAAGTAGGTCCCGGTATGAGACAACCCCTACTAGCTCCTTGTTCTCGTTAATGACATAAAGGTAGTATATGGTGTGATTCATTTCGGCAAAATCTTTAAGCTTGTCCACAGCATCTCTGACTGTATAATCGTCATTAATCCAAACAAACTGATTTGACATGAGTCCCCCGGCTGTTTCTGGGGCATAGCTCATTAGATTTTGGACATAAGTAGAATCTTCAGTTTTCATTGTCGAAAGATATTCTTGAATTTTTTCAACTGAGAGCTCATTTAATAAGTCAGCAAGATCATCATTTTCCATTAAATCCATTACCTTTGATGACTTCTCAATCCCAAGTCGATGCAGAATATCAATCTGCAGGTCACTTTCTAATTCTTGAATCAAATCAGCTATTTGCTGTGGTGTTAGGTACAAAAGAAATTTAAAGTGATGTTTTCCCGGAAGATTACGATATAGTTGAGCGATATCATAAGGCTGTAACTCATCAACCACTTTTTCAATAGCACCTTTTTTGTTTTCTTTTAGATATTTAATGATGAGAACAGTTAATTGATCTTCATTCATAGTCGCACTTCCTTACATTAAAAAATTTGTTGGAGGCATCCCTAGGTACTACACTATAAAAAAAATACAAATTAGTAAATATAAATTTCGTTGTTATCTCTTAGATAATTGTCTTTTTTCTAACAATGTAACAATTAATGATCCGACTAACAGGAATAAAAGGGTGACTATTTGGCTGAAATAATTAGATACAATCGAAATTCCGCTTCCGAGGCTTGCTCCCAATAACAAAATAAAACTATACATTGAAATCGTTAAACTACGATTTTCACCACCCTTGACACCTAGTAGGTGAATGAGTGAAGGGATAATAATTGCAATTCCTGCAACAAAAGCAATGGTACCAAACGCAATAATGAAAATATTTGTAATCATGCTTAGAATTAATCCAAGTAATGATAATAAAAGACCTGCAATAATCGTGTTTTCAAAACCGATACGATGGCCAATCTTTACAGAAAAAACCGTTACAATTAAACCGATTAATCCAAAAGCTCTGATAGCAAAAATAGCTTGTTCAGATAGTGATAACGTATGTTGAAAGAAATTTTCAAGACTTGTATAGTATGCAACAAAAGCTAACAGAGTAGTAAATGTAATGAAATAAAGCTTTTTGAGGTCTTTTTGCAAAGGGAGTTTAGCTAATAACCTTATGAGCTGTATGAGTGAACGTTTTTCCTGCTTGATTTGGGGCTTAGGTAGTTTCTTGATTGCATAAATTAAAAGGGCTATATAAGAAATGGCTAACGTAAGAAAAATTGCTTGCCAATGGAAAAATAAATTCACAGATGAACTAAGCAATTGACCGAGCACACCAGCCGACAAGAAGCCAGTGTTAATGACTCCAACAGTTATACCGTGATGTTTTTTTTCTAATACATTCAAGACATAGATAAAGGATACAGGCGCAAATGAAGCAGCCCAAAACCCCTGAAGACCTCTTATAATAAGGAAGTTAGTAAAATTAGTAATGAAGAAACTAATGATCATCAACATACTTAAAATAAGTAATCCAAAGCAAATCGTCTCCTTTAGTCCAAAGCGTTCTGATAATGGTCCAAAAAAGATAAGGCCAACTGCATAAAAAAAGAAAATACACTAATCGATAAACTCGCTTCCGTAGTTGAAATCAAAAACGTTTCAGATATTTCACCGAGTAAAGGAATGAGGATATATAAGTTTGAGACGATTAGTATCGCTAAGAATGCAAAGATAATCAGAATATGACTAAACACATAGTTAACACTCTTAGAGTGATCCATTTATAGGCCCCCTTACTTAAACAGAGATTTTTCTAGTTGTAAGTATTATCTAAAATTACTTTTCATCGATTATATATATGTAAAAACTTCCACAAGTGCCTTTAAATATTCAAAACTAGTAAGCTTTATATAATGAAGATTAGGAGCAAATGTATTATAATAATAGAGATATGAAATACCTTATAGGGTTTTTGTAAACTAATTAACTGAGGTGGAGTAAGTGATGAGATTACTTAAGTTTTCAATAATAGGACTATTGCTTCTTATTTTAGCTACGGGGTGTGATGCAGAGTCATTAACAGGGGTTAAGCAAATAAGTGTAAACGATATACCCCAACGTATGGCCGAGTCAGTGGAAAAAAATGATGGAGCAATTTATATCGATGTTAGAGAAGAATATGAGTATAATGAGGCCTATATTGAAGGCTTTGTAAATTTCCCTTTAAGTACACTAGGAGAAACGTATACTGAACTACCACAGGATAAGGAAATTATTATTATTTGCCGTAGTGGTAACCGTAGTATGCAAGCAGCCACAATGTTGCAAGAAAAGGGTTATGAAAATGTTACGAACGTCCAAGGCGCTATGCTAGATTGGAAAGGCGAGACGAAGTCGAATAATTAAATGTAGAATGTAGAATGTAGAATGGGGAAAGTAACGCTTCGAAGCGTTACAGAACCAGGATGCATTCTTATTTTTTTGATGAAGAGTGTTTTAAAAAGAATTCTTCGCTTGAAATAGATACATCATTTACATTCTAAGTTCTACATTTAAATAAGAAAAAAGATGCATACGCTAATGGGTTCCGTTTCCTATCACAACATTAAAAATGCAAGTCAAAATGAGTGCAAATTTACACTCAATTTTTATTGGTGTAAAGCTATTGGGTAGGGATAACATAAAAATTTGTTTAGTGAAATGCACCCCAGAATGTAGGGGGACAATGGCTGTTGTACCCCCACAATTTTACCCTCAAGTTGAAATACAATTTATCTTACAAAAATTAAAAATAACCGGAGATTTTCCGGTTAAATTGTAGATAGAGTTCGATTCAGGGGAAATAAGCGTAGATTTTCCGGTTAAGCAAAGAAAAATTACCCATTTTCACGTTTTTTGAGTAAATAGTCGGAATTACTCCGTCTATTTAAGCTATTTTTAGTGCTATTTTTTTAATAAGGGAAATTTCTCCGTTTATTTATGAACCCCTGCCGATTCCCTCATCTGGTTCCGTTCTTTTATGGTTTGGGAAGGCGCAAAAGATTTTTGGGGCATTCAACAGGCAACAAAAAAAGGCTCAGAATAGTGAACTGAGCCTCTTTTTGTTTGCAAAAACAGATACAAAAGAACCTACAAATTGGGTACATTTTCGTTTTTTGCGACAGGAATCTGAAACCGTTAGGCATACGCCTCTTTTTTTCTTATTTAATCAGATAATTAAACACCGGTGATCCAGGTGGTGCGTTTACGATCATATCGTATACAGGAATTGTGTAAGCGAAGATGATTAGTAATGCAGCAATACCGATCCAAAGCTTCCAGTTTTCGAAGATCGCTGGAGTAGTAGATGCATCTGTAGCAGGTTCACTAACTGGGAACTCTGTTTCACCTTTTGGTGCTAACCAAGTCATATAAATAAAGTTATAGAACATTAGAAGTGAAGCAGCTGTTAAGATAACTGCACCAATCGCAACTGTAATGTAGTTAGTGAAAACTCCACTAAACCATTCTAAGGCAATCGGATGATCTTGATAAGTTGTATAAGCAGTACGACGAGGTGCTCCTAAAAGTCCTAGTAAATGCATCGCACCAGACATAAAGAACATACCGATCGTCCATAACCATGTTTGTACCATTCCTAAACGGTTTAAGAATGGAGTAAATCTTCTTCCAGTTAAATGTGGAATTAACCAGTATGAAATCCCAAAGAATGTAAGCAATACTGTTGAACCAACTGTTAAGTGGAAATGACCAACTACCCAAAGTGTGTTGTGAATAACCGCATTTAGTTGGAAACTAGCATTGATAATACCGCCCGCACCAGCAGGGATAAAGATTAACATTCCCATGAAAGGAGCGAAGAAACGAACATCGTTCCAAGGAAGTTTGCCAATCCAGCTAAGAACACCTTTTCCACCAAGAGCACGGCCTGTTTGCTCAAAGGTACCGAAGATCGAGAAAGCAGTCATTAATGATGGAACAATAACTACAAACGTTAGAACCGTTTGAACGAATTTCCAAAAATCTGATACCCCAGACTCCATTAACTGATGGTGAAAACCAACTGGGATAGAGAATAATAGGAATAATACGAATGCTAAACGAGCTAGTGAATCGCTAAATAATTTTCCGCCAATAATCTTTGGAATACAAACGTACCATGCCATGTAAGCAGGTAGTAACCAGAAATAAACAAGTGGATGACCAAAATACCAAAATAGAGTACGGCTTAGTAATACATTAATTTGATCTGTAAGACCAAATGACCAAGGTATCATTTGTAATAATACTGTTGTCGCTACTCCTAGACAGGCAATGATCCAAAGAATGATTGTTGCTGTAGCCATATAACCAAATAACGGTGTTTTTTGCCCTTTATTGGCTTTTTTCCAGTTAAAGTAATGAGCAAGGACAGCAGCGCCAGCAAACCAAGTCCCTACAACGAATAATGTTAAAGCTACATAATAAAATGGATGTGCTGCAAGTGGAGCATAGAATGTATAAAGTACAGACGCCTCACCTGCTAGAATTAATGCAGCAGCCATCAATGTTCCGACTGTTGTTACCCAAAAACCAGCCCAACCAAGCTTTCGGATCCCATCTGGCATCGCACCTAATGTACGGCTTGCGCCAGCAAACAAAAAGGCAAAAATAAAGTATGTTGTAAAAACAAGTGCTAATAATACCCCATGTACCGTTAGAATTTGATAGTAACCAAGCCAGCTTGGTAAATCAATCATTCCACCACGTACTAATCCTTGTAAAAGCCCCATAAGCGCTCCAATAATGAACGCAAAAAATGCAACATAAATGTGCGCCATACTTAGTTTTGCATCTTTAGGTGCTACTCTGATATTAGTGTCTGTGCTATATTCTTCGACTCTTAATGCTTGGTTTCTCATTATTTCACCTCAATCGCCATTTGCATATAGTGATGTCCTGTACCGCAATACTCGTTACATAAAACGAGATATGTACCAGGCTCTTTAAAAGTATGTTCAGCCATGTTAACATGCCCTGGAGTCACCATGAAGTTAACATTTGTTCCAGGTATCGTAAATGAGTGAACAACATCAGAACTAGTCACTTGAAAACGAACTGTTGAACCTACTGGTACCTCAATCTTGTTTGGCATGTATGCAAAAGCCATAGCAATAATGTTTGCTTGATAAGTCGTTTCATTAATTTGTCGTAACCCTGGCTCATCAAATGGTGCTTCGTTACTTAAGTTTTGTGAATCTACTGTAGCCATGTGGCTTGGTGGTTGTTGTCCGAAAGCAAAGGCACTAACTCCAAGTACAGCTAAGAAAACAAATAAAGAACCAATCCCAAATGTTAACCATATTTTTTCATAACGGTGTAAATGCATAAAATAAGTCCCCCCCGACCAATTACAATCTGTTTAAAAATAAGAAGAATATTGCCGACCATGATCCCACGATAAACAAACCAACAAACATAACGAAAATCAATGTACCTTTTAGTGAAGATTCTGATTCTGTCGGAACATAATTTTTTTGAGTGTTAAGGTTTGTATTGTTTTTAGGCATCTCATAACCTCCTCTTCATGATAATTAAGACTCCCACATTAAATAATATCGAAAATTTAAGCTGAAATTTTACAAAAATGTGAAAAAATAATGACACTTACAACATAAAATAGTTATTAAACATAAAAGTAGTGGTAACAGTAAAAACAGACTACTTCCTATTATATTGATATTTCAATATAGTTCTGTGACAAAGATCACATTAGTTCATTAGAAAATATAGATTTAATTGCTTTCTAAGTGTGGTATATCATAAAATAGAGATAGTTATTGTCGGAATTTCTTATAGAATACGGAGGAAACAAAAATGGAAATTTATGATGACAAAGTAAAAAATAGATTAAAAAGAATCGAAGGTCAGGTAAGAGGGATTATTAGAATGATGGAGGAAGAAAAACAATGCCATGAAGTGGTCACACAATTGGCTGCAGTTCGTAACGCTATTGATCGAGCAATAGGGGTCGTAGTTAGTAGCAATTTAGAAGAATGTATTCGAAAACAAATTGAAAACGGTGAAGGAACAGAAGAAACAATAAAAGAAGCAGTTAATTTACTTGTGAAAAGCCGTTAATAGTTTAGAGTTTTGAGTTTTGTAGGTAGCTAACTGGTGTATTTTTCAACGTTTTATAGCAGTCATAACTAACTTTTAAAAGGGTCACTTCTGTGGCTCTTTTTTTATTGGGAATAATTACAAAATAATGTTGCAAACTAAGTCTTACGATAAGTATAAGGTTAAGAGGGGTTCTTTATGATTGGAAATAAGGACAAGTTGAGATTAGAGCAACAAGAGGAGTACAAGCAATATCTTAAACAACTGAAAATTTCTGAAGAACCACCATTAGATACAGAGTTATTTAATTTGGAAATACAAAAAATCTTTCAAAATTGCGAGGATTTTTCTTATCGAGAGGTTGTTCTTCCTGAAAAAAGCAAAGCTAGAATTTACTTTATTCAGGGATTAGTTGATTTTGAGTTTTTGCAAGAAAGTGTTATAAAGCCTTTGTCAAAGCTTGTAGCGAGTGAAAATGATATGGATCCTCGTCAACAAATTAACAACCCGTTAAATAAGAAGCTTACAGATTGGAATAAGATTATTTACTTGCTTTTTAATGGCGGGGCACTCTGTCATGTTGATGGAGAGTTGCCATTAGAGGTAAAAGTTCCAAGTAAGGATAAGCGAGCGCTTCAGGAGCCGACGACACAATATCAAATTTTTGGCCCGAAGGTTGGTTTTATTGAGGATATTCAGACAAACATTTCGATCATGAGGAAGTTTATAAAAGACCCTCGCCTAAAGACAACAAATTATGAAATAGGTTCGTTAAGCCATACAAGAGTAACCGTCATGTATATTGAAGGTTATGCAGAAAGTGAATGTGTCGAATCGATAAAAACAAAGCTCCAAAACGTAAAACTCGAGCATTTAATTACCTTAGGCCAGCTAAATAAACAAATCATTGATAATCCAAAATCTATTTTCCCCCAAGTATATGGCACAGAGCGACCTGATAATGTTGCTTTGGCATTGAGTGAGGGGAAGGTAGCGATTTTTATCGACAATGTCACATTTTGTTCAATCTTACCGATTGGATTGTTTGATCTTTATTTAGTAGGGGATGACCATAGCTTTAGTTCGATTTATAACGCGCTTTTCGTGAGATTAATTCGATACTTCAGCATGGTTATTTCAACTGCTCTACCAGCTCTATATGTAGCTTTAGTAGCTTTCCATCCAGAGTTGATTCCTGAGACTTTGGCATTAACTATAGCTGAGTCGCGTTCGCAAATTCCGTTTCCTGCAGCGGCTGAAGCAATTATTATGATGGTAGCTTTAGACGTGTTAGTAGAGGCCAGTATCCGTTTACCTAGTTTTGTTGGACAAACAATCGGGATTGTTGGTGGTTTAGTTATTGGAACAGCTGCAGTAGAGGCCGGAGTCGTTAGTAGTCTGATGGTTATTGTTATTTCTTTTACTGCGATAGCTTCATTTACTACTCCAACCTGGGAGTTGGTTTCTTCTTTACGTGTCATACGATACGGTTTATTAATTATCTCGTCGATGTTCGGTTTATTCGGCTTTGTTCTAGGTTTTTGTTTGATTTTTATTCATATCTGTAATATTGAATCGGTCTCAAGGCCATATATTGCACCATTATCACCATTAAAGTTTGAAGAATTTCTTAAAAAGTTTCAACAAAAGAAAGCACAGTTTTTGAGAAAATAGGGGGGGAAAGCAATGATTGAGGTTCGGAAGTTTAAAGGAATTGATCTATTTGCCTTTACATGTTGTTCAACCATTGCGTTAGGGGTGACATTTTTACCTTATGTTGGTGGCGATGAGGTGAGGAGTGCCTGGTTAAAGGTAATGATTGCTGTTCTTCCGTACCTCCTGCTTTTTTTCTTATTAAAAAAATTCAGTTTGAAATATGATAGCTATGATTTTTTCTTAGAGGTAAAGAACTCAACCTGGAAGTGGGTTTACTGGGTAATTCTTCTCTATTTTATTGTCAGTACATTCATTGCTATTATCTTTGGTTTAGAAGCATTAACATTGATAACCAAAGTGTATCTCCTTCCAAATACGGAGCAATGGACTGTATTGTTGCTATTTATAGCCGTGGCAGGTGTGGGTTTAGCTTATGGAATAACAGCGATTAGCCGTTTTGTCGTTGCCTTAATTTTTGTAGAATTTATTTTATTATTTTCAATTATTTTCTTAGGTTTTAGTGAATACTTTCGTTGGATTTATATTCCTCCAATTTTGACAACAGATATTACCACTCTATTAAAAAGTTCAATTAGTGATATGGCACGTTACTCAGGAGTCATTGCACTCTTAGGTTTTTTGCCCTATTTAAATAGAAATTGTGCTGTCTTTCGTCCAATGAGTTATGGAATTTTATTAGTTGTAGCTATATATGTAGCCATTTGCATTGTTATTTTAGGGACGTTTGGATTTGAGCAATCTTTGACATTAGTTTCTCCTTTTACAGCGTTAGTACAATCGGTGTCTACAAGAACAGGAGTTGTTGAAAGGGTCGATTTATTTTTCCTTGGCGTTTGGATTATTGCTTACTACAAAATAATGCTCATTCAAGCTTGGTTTTTATTGTTTTTATTACAACGTTTCATCCCAATAAAAAAACCAAATATTTACCTTGTACTTTCTTTGGGACTATTATTTTTCGTATCCGTTTGGGTACCAGGATTTGTCGAGCCAATATGGGTACCGGTATATCTCAACCAACTAGTGTACTCTTTAATCGTACCAACCGGTATTTTAATAATTTTAATTTTAAAGCGTAAAAAAGGAGATTTGCAAAGTGAAACGAGTTAGGTTCTTACTTGTACTCTTTTGTTGTGTTCTCTTGTCTAGTTGTGTTGATGCTAGAGAAATTGACCATCGTTCGATGATTGTAGGGATGGGTCTCGATTTGGAGCAATCAGATAGTGAAGATCAAGGAAAGATTAAGTTGACTGTTCAGATTCCGATCCTTTTATCAGGGGGAGGCGAAGGGAATATTTCTGGAGCGGTTAAAGAATTTGAAACGTTTACCGCTACAGGTGAAACGATCCTTGATGCAGTTGCTGAAATTGAAGCGATGACACCTACCGTGCTTTTCTTCGGGCACTTAAAGGTGATCACAATTGGAGACGTATTAGCGAAACAGGGGCTTGATCAAGTGATTGATTTTTTTGATCGTCTTCCTCAAGTAGCAAATCAAATTTTTCTTTTAATTATCGAAGATGTCACAGCAGAGGAGTTTATTAGTTTTGAATCTCCTTTAGTTTCTTTACCGGCGTTATATCTAAATCGTTTTTTTCAGGCAGATCAAAAAATCGCACGAACAAAAGATGTAAAGCTATTTGAATATCGTCGAGATGCTAACATGATTTCAGGGGCATCGACACTTCCGTTAGCTAGAATAAATGGAGGAAAGAAAATTGTTATTGAAGGTATGGGTGTCTTCGAGGATCACAAATTAGTAGCAAAGCTAACAAGTCAAGAAGTTGTCATTAATGAGTTATTGAAAAACAATAAAGTTCATAATAGTAATTTTACAACAAAGGTTAACGTCGATGGCAAGGAAGAACAAATTTCCATTAGTAGAGGTCGTTTAAAAGTAAAAATTGGGTATGAAAAAAAGGATCCGTTAACTATTAATTTACAAATTAAAGGTAAAGGAGAAATATCTGAGGTAGGAAGCATCCGTGTTAGGGTTTCCAATGAGTTGGTAAAGCAGGTTGGGGAAAACTTAGAGGAAGAAATTACAGATTTAGTAAGAAAGACAATTAGAAAGATGCAAGAAAAAAACGTGGAACCATGGCTTTTGGGACATCGGTTGTGGGCCATGGACCCTAAATTCTTTGATAGCTTAGATTGGGAAAAAACAGGTTGGAGAGAGAGTAATATTAATGTATCGGTAGACTTTGAAATTGTGCATACAGGACAAAAAAGCTACTTATCAAAAACCAAAATCGGAAGATGAAAGCATTTACATGAAAATGTTACAACAGTTTGAACATCATTGACTGTGAAAAAAAGCCTATGCTATAATAAATCATAATGAAAATCATTATCATTATCACTGAGATGAAAATAACAAGGTTATGATGGACCGAGTTTTTTAATAGAGTATGCTTAGGGGGGAGTTTCATGAGTTTCATAAAATTAGAACAGATTACTAAATTATTTCATGACTCACTGCGACCGGCTGTTGATTCTTTAGATCTTACTATTGAACGTGGGGAAATTATTACGTTACTAGGCCCAAGTGGCTGTGGTAAAACTACAACGTTACGAATGTTAGCTGGATTTGAACAACCATCCACTGGTCGAATTACGATTGGTGACCAAGTTGTTTTTGATAATAATAAATCACTACCACCAGAAAAACGTGGAATTGGCATGGTATTTCAGGATTATGCTCTTTTCCCACATTTAACAATTGAAAAAAATGTGATGTTTGGCTTAAATAAATGGAAGCCCAAAGACAGAAAAGAACGCGCTCAAGAAGTATTAGATCTTGTTGGTTTAGGTGATTTTGGTGATCGTTATCCTAGTCAAATCTCAGGAGGGCAACAACAACGGGTTGCCTTAGCTAGAGCATTGGCGCCGAGACCACATGTTGTATTAATGGATGAACCATTTAGTAATTTAGATGCGGGTCTAAGGGAGAAAATGCGCTATGATGTGACGAATATCCTTAGAAAAGCCAATACAACGGCTATCATTGTAACTCATGATCAAAAGGATGCCTTTGCTGTTTCTGATCGTGTTGTGGTTATGAAAGATGGTATCATTCAACAAGTGGCTTCACCAAGAGAGATGTATCGTTGCCCGAAAAACTCATTTGTTGCCCAGTTTGTTGGTAAAACTAATTTACTTACTGGAAAGCTCGAGAAAGATAAAAATCTCGTTCAGACAACAATTGGAACAGTTTGTCTACCTCTTCAAAAAAATCAAGTTTGTGAAACCTCATGCCTTTCAAGTGAGATTGAGGGTATGTGTGAAACCGTTAAACTTTCGATTCGTCCAGAAGGGTGTCAAATTGTCTCTGAAGGAAAAGGAAGCTATTTTGGTACGGTTGAAAGGGTTACATACAGTGGTGAATACCAAGAGCTATATGTAAACCTACAATCAGACAAATCCTCAGAGCCGATGGTCATTTATGCACCTGTTGATCAAGATATAGAATTAGGATCGGTTGTTTCCTTTAATATTAAATCCGATTTAGTTTGCTTAGTTGAGTAAAAGATCAAAACTCTCTCATGAATTATTGAGAGAGTTTTTTTAATGAGTAAGTTTAAGCGTTTTTAATACTTGATATCTGGCTTCAGCGCACAGTTCCTCGAGGACAAATAATTTTATCTGGGCTAAGCAAGTGAAAAGCGCACTATACTTTTCCCTATGGCGCTTTGTTTTTTGCTTCATGCATATTATTTGACATAATTGTGAACATAATATAAACCTGAAATTTATTTTAGAAAATCTCATTGACAATGATTATCAATAGCAATATAATTCAAAGTGGAAGTACAAATGAGAATGAATATCATTCTTTAGAAGAAGTAAACACACTATCAAACATACTTAGGGGGAAACACAAATGAACAAAGTAATAAAATTTTTCTTATTTGCAATCCTATCAGTAAGCTTACTTTTAGTAGCGGCATGCGGGGGAAATGAAGAACCAAAAACAGCAACTCCTTCAGAACCACAAGTAGGAGCTGGTCAAGAAGAAGGAACAGGAAAATTAGTAGTTTATTCATCTCGAAATGAAAAGTTTGTTGAAGATCTATTGGCTAAATTTACTGCTGACACTGGAATTGAAGTAGTAGCATTACATGGAGCAAGTGCAAATAAAATCTCTGAAGAGCGTGGCAATGTTCAAGCTGACATCTTCATTTCAAATGATGTTGGAGAGCTAGAATTTTTACGTATGGAAGGTTTATTAGAAGGATTTGAACCGGAGCTTATTGACACGATTGACGCAAAATATCGTGCCCAAGATAATTCGTGGTTTGCATTATCTGCAAGAACTCGTGTTTTAATGTATAATAAAGATCTAATCACTGAAGAAGAAATGCCAAAAACAGTGTGGGAATTAACAGACGCTAAATGGAAAGATCAATTTGCAATTACTCGTGGCGGTAATGGTAGTATGATTGGACATGTAACAGCATTACGCCAAGAGTGGGGCGATGAGCAGGTTGTTGAATGGTTAAATGCTCTTGGTGAAAATGCAGGTGCAATCATGCAAGGTCATGGAGATATTCGCAAGGCTGTAGGTGCAGGAGAGTTTAAATTTGGTTTAGTAAACAACTATTACTACCATCAACAATTAGTAGAGCCAACTGATAATAACGTAGGTGTTATCTATCCTGACCAAGATGGTATGGGAGCAGTTGTAAACGCAGCTGGTGTTGGTCTAATAAAAGGCGGTCCTAACGCTGTTGATGCAAGAGTCTTCTTAAATTGGATCCTAGAAGATGAAAACCAACGTGAATTCTCATATGCATCAATGGAAGTTCCGATCAATCCCAACATTGAAGCAATTCCTGGAGCAGCATCGATAACTGATTACAAAACTCACGATATGCCACTAAGCAAACTTGGAGAAGTTTGGGCTGATACGAAATCAATTATTGAAAATTCAGGACTTGGTCTAGAAATTAGATAGTGTTAATTTCCCTGATCTACGGGAGTTGTAAATAATGATGAACGAAAATAATAACGCTAAAAACGATAACAGGAAAAATAAGGTAGAGAAGAGTTTCTTCTCTACCTATTCCTCTTTTTTTAGAAATCGGTGGTTTAAGATATGGAATGGCAATCCACCTGGTTCTATCCTCTTATTGATTGGAACCTTGGTTGCACTTGTGATGAGTGTACCGATTATTTATGTGGTATGGCGCTCCATGTTTGCTGGTGCAGATCGCTGGATGCGCTTACTTGATAACCGTATACCAGGTTTGCTTTGGAGTACGATTAGCCTAACCTTAATGGTTACATTTTTTGCGGTGCTCATTGGTGTCAGTCTTGCGTGGTTTGTAAATCGAACTAACTTACCAGGAAGAACAACGTGGCAGTGGCTTCTCGCTCTCCCGTTAGTAATTCCGCCATATGTAGGTGCAGTCTCCTATATCATTATTTTTGGTCCGCGAGGCTGGGTGCGTAAATTTTGGGTTGAAAACAGTTTCCTTTCTCAGTTTGATTATCCAATTAACGTCTATAGTTTTTGGGGTGTTTTCATCGTCTTAACTCTGTTTACATATCCTTATGTATTCTTAATAGCAAGTGCGGCGTTAAGAAGAATGAATCGAAATTATGAAGAGGTAGCTCGTTCACAAGGAATGACAACATCGCAGATATTCTGGAAGGTCAATTTGCCCTTTTTACGACCGGCAATAGGGGCTGGGGCGATCTTAATTGCTTTATATGTCTTAGGTGACTTTGGAGCAATTGCAATGCTCCGTTACACAACTTTCACTGCAGCTATTTACTTTCAAATGGGAAGTTATGATGCTTTGGCGGCAACAGTACTCAGTGTCGTTCTAATTGCGCTAACGCTAATTGTCCTCTGGATTGAAGCGAAGACAAAAAAGAAGCAAGGATATCACCAAAGCTCAAATAGCTTTAAAAAGCCTGATATTTTGGAATTAGGGAAATGGAAGTTTCCGGCCTTACTTCTTGTTTATACCGTATTTTTCTTCTCAATCGTTTTACCGATTGTCGTCTTAGTTTACTGGTCAATCATTGGAGTTGCTGAAGGAGCTTTAAATGCTCGTTTTTGGGGATTTGCATGGAATAGCATTCAAGTATCCGGGATAGCTGCAATTCTTTGTATGCTGTTTGCTTTGCCGATTGTTTATTTGAAGTCACGATACCCATCATTTATAACTTCAATCATTGAAAAATTAAGCTTTGCTGGCTACGCCCTTCCTGGCGTCATTGTAGCTTTAGGGATTATCTTTGTATTTAACAACCACATACCATGGTTATATAACACTCCGATGATGCTCTCTATTGCCTTTATGATCCGATTTTTACCACAAGCAATGCAGTCAGGGGAAGCCTCATTAAGTTTAATCTCGCCACGGATGGATGAAGCTGCTCGAAGCTTAGGTTATCCACCTTGGATGGTTATGCTGAAAATCATCATCCCGTCTATCTTGCCGGGAATATTAGCCGGGGGTGCACTTGTTTTTGTTAGCTCAATTAAAGAGCTACCAGCGACCTTACTCTTAAGGCCGCCGGGATTTGACACCTTGGCAATTCGGATATGGGTAGAAACGAGCGAAGCAGTTTACCATCTAGCCGCTCCTGCAGCCTTAATTATTATTTTAGTGTCAATCTTGCCTTTGAAATATTTGTTAAAAAAATACTAAACAAAAGCCATGTCCGTAAACTCGGACATGGCTTTTTAGAAAGATTATGAAAGTATATTTGGTTTTTAGTATTTGATGTCTAGCTCCAAGACACATTAATGAATTTACTTCGATGCAGGTTTTGCGACGAGTAAACGAAGTGACGCAGGAGCAGCGCCCAGCCCCTCGAGTTCGAATGTTCTTCGAGAATAAAAGTGAAAGACCACGCTTTTTTCTCGAAGAACATTTGCTTGTCGGGGCTAACCAAGGCGCTTGCACTTTTCTTACATTATCTAGTCATTAGCCCAACTAAAACGATGATAGCAAAGATGATCCAAAAAAACTTCTTTTTCGTATTAGCACTAAATCGGCGCTTTTTCCAACGATTTGGATTGAAGGTTATTTCGTTATCGAATACATGTCGATACTCAGGAGTGTATCTTTTAATTTTCGTTAAGAATATTGGAGCAAGTGCAGCACCTGCAATAAATCCAAAAATATGTGCATAAATGTTAATTCTGACATTTACGAAGGTCATTACTAATCCGATGACGAGAATTGTTAGGATAAGTTGAGAATTATCACGATCAATTAAGTCCTTGCGGTAGATGGTCATATATAAATAGATACCGAAGAGTCCGTAGATAGCTCCGGATGCACCTAAATGAGGAGAATAACCAAGACCACCAATGTAGTAGGTAGCGATATTCGCTAGTATTCCTGTTAATAAATAGACACTAATAAAGCGTCCTTTTCCAAGTAATCTTTCTAAGGCTGGGCCAAATAATACTAAAGAGAAAGAATTAAATAAGAAATGTCCAGCTGAGACATGCATAAAAATAGGTGTTACTAACCGCCATATTTCTCCTTGGGCAATAGATAAGTTATGTCCTACACCTAGCAAAAAAATAAGGTTTCCACCGAATCCTGGAAATAAGAACATCCATAAAAATAAAACAAGATGGATAGCTACGATACCAGATACAATGGGATAAGACCTAAGGAACGATCCAAAATCTTCATTTCTAACAAACATCAACATCACCTGATTTCTGAAAGTATTTATGGTTTAGGCTCTTTTCTAAAACATTGCTCCTGCGGTTACTCGTCGCACTAAAAAACTTGTTGCTTTTTAACCTAACTTTATTGGGAAAATTCCTTAGCATCACCCAATAAAGTTAGTAAGAAAAGAGCAATGCTAACTATATAAGTAGTGAAGTTCTAGTATGTATGTGTAATAATCCGGATTTTGGGATTTTTACGAAAGCAACAAACTTTGCGCAAACAGCCATGTTTAAACATAGTTGGTTTTTCTGTTTTGTTGCTGAATGCATTCTTATAACTAAAGTACCTTATTCTTTATTTCTAATTATTGTAGCATAAAACCTTGATATAACAGAAATAATTAGATAAAACGATACTCGGTTATTTCCATCCTATGTCAATAGGTATGATAAAATGTTAGAAAAACGATTGTTTAGATTGGGGTTTGAAAGAGGATTATGATCACTGGAACCGGAATTGATATAGTTGAATTAAAGCGAATAAATGGTGCTTTGAAACGACATCAAGCTTTTGTTCAACGAATTTTAACACCAGAGGAACAAGAAATATTCTTCCGTCTATCAGAAAATAGACAAGTTGAGTTTTTAGCAGGCCGTTTTGCAGTCAAAGAGGCTTTTGCAAAAGCTATTGGAACAGGAATTGGAAAACGCCTTTCATGGCAGGATGTAAAGGTCCTTCCTGATAAAACTGGAAAGCCGATATTGATTTCAAAACTAAATCATGGAACCGTACATATTTCTATTTCACATAGTAAAGAGTATGCAGTTGCGAATGTAATCATTGAGAGTTATGAGTGATGAGTTAGGAGTTTTGAGTTTTTTTGAGTGAATTCAAAAGAAGCTTGGAGGCTTCAACCATAAGCAACTCAACACTCAACACTCAAAACTCATAACTTTTTTCACCGGCTTGTCATGCTAGTCTGCATATTGTGTGGGACAGTCTCATATAGTGGTAGTGCGGATAGGAGGGAACTATTTTGAATGTGGTAACGGGTGTTGAAATGCGCCAAATCGATCGCTATACCATTGAAGAAATTGGTTTAACAGAAGAGTTACTAATGGAAAATGCCGGGCAGGCTTTTGTAAATCACATCATTAGTTTATTAGATAAGAAGAAAGCTAGAATTGCTGTTCTAATTGGTGTTGGAAATAACGGTGGTGATGGTTTTGTTATTTCAAGATCTTTATTAGAAAAAGGCTACCATGTTGATGTTTGGCTTGTTCCGCCTGTAAGTAAGGTTAAAGGCACGGCACGCTACCATATGGATATTTACTTGAAATTAGGGTATCAGGTTAATAGCTTTGAAACAATCTCTGCTACTGGTCTATCGCAAATTTTTATGAGCTACACTCACATCATTGATGCACTTCTTGGTACAGGATACAATGGACCGTTACGGTCACCGTACAGAGAGATTATTGAAGAAGTGAACCGTAGTCATGGGAATATCCTTTCCGTTGATATACCTAGCGGCTTATCAGCGGATGGAAATGTTGATGAACCAATTTTGGCAGTGAAGGCTACCCATACGATTACCTTTCAATGTCCAAAGCTTAGTAGTTTTCTATTTCCTTTCAGGGAGTATCTTGGAGAACTTACGATAGTCGATATAGGAATTCCTAAGCGCGCCATTGATCAAATCTCGAGTGAACGTTTCATCTGGACAGAAGAAGATATAATTCAGACGTTGCCGGTAAGAAAGCCATCATCACATAAAGGAAGTCATGGAAAGGGACTAATTATTGCTGGCTCTCAAGCTATGACTGGAGCGCCAATTTTAACAGCTAAAGCTTGTCATCGTTTAGGGGCTGGACTAGTGACTTTAGCCACTCCTGAAACTGCCCATCAGGCAATTGCAAGTCAGCTAATTGAAGCTACATTTCACCTTTGTCCATCTGAAAATGGCGAAATTGCTACTTTGAATCTTTCGAATGAGGTTCTTGACAATCGCTATGACGCGATTGCTGTAGGTCCAGGGCTTGGTAGAAGTACTAAAGGAGATTTTATTGATACATTATTAACTAGTTTCAATAAACCATTGATCATTGATGCAGATGGCCTTTATTATTTAAAAAACTTTCTCCCTAGTTTACAAATGCGTAAGGGTGTTACTGTTCTTACACCACATGTAGGGGAGTTTGCTTACCTTATGAATGAACCTATAGAAAAAATCGAAAAAAACCGATTTCAGTTCTCAAAGCAATTTGCCGAAAAGTATGGAGTTTATCTCGTTTTAAAAGGGCCTTATACCATTGTTACAACACCTAGAGGGAAACAATTTATTAATACAACTGGAAACGCTTCTTTAGCGAAAGGTGGATCAGGTGACGTTCTTACAGGAATGGTGTTAGCTTTAATTATGCAACAAAGAGATGTACAATCTGCCATTAGTAATGCTGTCTTTCTTCATGGTAAAGCAGCGGATTATTTAACTAGAAATGGATGGAGTCCAATAAGTGTTATTGCCTCTGATCTTGTTACGATAATGCCGCACGTTTTGGAACAGTATCAATACAGTTAGCGCAACTTCCGATAGAATTCCCTCCTTTGTCGTCTAAATGAGACAAAGGGGTTGAGAATGAATGAAAAAAATCACTTCAATTATATTCTCGTGTATATTACTTCTGGGATTGCTAGCAGCTTGTGGTGAAAAAACCCAAGAAGATATTATTGAAGAACTAGGTGAAAAAGTTAAGAATATGACAGGCTATAAAGCTGAAGCTGTTATGACACTTGAAACTGGAAAAGATCCACAGCAATATCAAGTGGAAATTTGGCACAAGCAACCGACGTATTACAGAGTTGCATTAAGCAATGCTACAAAAGACCAAAGTCAAATCATCTTAAGAAATGACGAAGGTGTTTTTGTCCTAACACCAGCATTGAACAAAAGCTTCCGTTTCCAAAGTGACTGGCCAGAAAATAATAGCCAAGTTTATCTATACGAGTCTCTTGCTAACGATATTCTAATGGATCCTGAGCGAACATTTACGGCAACTGAAGACCACTATATCTTCCAAACGAAAACAAACTATCAAAATAAAAACTTACAGCAACAAGAAATCACCTTAAACAAAAAAGACTTAACACCAGTTTCAGCGAAAATCAAGGACGTAGAATTAAACATTTTAGTAACTGTAGAATTCACTAATTTTGAACTGAATGCTGGCTTTAATGATGGTGACTTTGATATGGACCGTAACATGACAGGAGCACAATTAGAAAGCTTACCAGCTATGGCACAAGAAAGCCAGGAACCATTAGTCCCTGTTTTCCCAATGTACGTACCTGATGGAACAATGTTAAATGATTCTAAGGAAGTAAGTATTGAAGAGGGGACACGTATTATCCTATCTTATACTGGAGATAACAATTTTACGTTAATCCAGCAAAAGAGCAGAGTCCAACAAGCGAGCATCCCGATGCACGTAACTGATGGTGAGCCTGTTGATTTAGGATTTACAATTGGTGCAATGTCTAGCGAGGGGCAAATTAATTCATTGAATTGGTCTTATGATGGTGTAGACTTCTTCTTAGCGTCTAAAGACTTAAGTCAAGAAGAAATGCTCTCAATTGCAAAGTCAGTTTATGGAACTCATGTAAAGTAAATAATGAAGAAAAGGCGGACCCAAGATCATAAGGTGTCTGCCTTTTCTCTAGATGAAGGGTAAAAGAAAAGTAGTAAAAGTAAAAAATTTCTACTAGGATATTTATAAAGTAATGTTGACAATCTGTTATATCTCATTAATATCATATATAATATATGTCTAGTTTCGGATTATCATTTTAGAGCAATTGCACTTTTAAAGGGGAAATTACGTTGGAAAACTTGAACGGTTTTTATCGAGATACGTGGGTAGAAGTTAATCTTGATGCCATCGAAAGTAACATAAAGTCAATAAAGAGTAATTTAGATAACGATGTAAAAGTGATGGCTGCTGTAAAAGCAAATGGTTATGGTCATGGAGCTGTTCAAGTGGCTAAAGCGGCGTTAAAAGCTGGAGCTACCTATTTGGGAGTAGCCATTTTAGATGAAGCTATTGCATTACGCAAAGAAGGATTAACTGAACCTATTTTAGTACTTGGTTGGGTACGACCGAGTGATATTAATATAGCTGCTGAAAATAACATTATTTTAACTGTTTTTCAGGAGCAATGGTTAATGGAAGCAGAAAAACACCTCAAACCTAACTTGAATTGTGTATTTCACTTGAAAATTGACACAGGTATGGGCAGGATTGGAATAAGAACGAAAAATGAAGGCAAAACTGTAATAGATTACATTAATAAAAATAAACAATTTACATTAGAAGGTGTTTACACCCATTTTGCCACATCCGATGAAAAAAACTTAGATTATTTTTATTTGCAATATGACCGATTTTTAGAAATGTTAGAAACGCTGAAAGCATACGGCCTTAACGTTCCATACATTCATTGTGGAAATAGTGCTGCAACGATCAGATTTCCAGAAAAGATGTTTACGATGACAAGAGTTGGCATCTCAATGTATGGTTTAACACCATCTAAGGAGATTGAAGATGAAATTCCTTTCTCGTTACAAGAGGCGTTTTCCCTGCATAGCAAAATTATTCATGTAAAAGAAGTAACTAGTAATGAAGGAATAAGTTATGGGGCAACATATAGGACGAAGGGAAGCGAGTGGATTGCCACTATTCCTATTGGTTATGCTGATGGATGGCTGCGTCATAATGGTAAAAATGGCTTTGTTCTTGTCGAGGGAGAAAGATGCCCAATTGTGGGTAGAGTATGTATGGATCAATTGATGATCAAATTGAATAAAAAAGTGCCTGTTGGGACGAAAGTGACTCTCATCGGGAAACAGAATAAGGAAATGATTTCTGTTAATGAAGTTGCTGAGCGACTTGAAACCATCAATTATGAAATCCCTTGTTTAATTAGTTATCGAGTTCCGAGAGTTTACATGAAAAATGGGGAAATAATTACAGTAAATAATAAAGTTTTCTAAAAATGCTAGGAATAACAGGAATGGTGGCTTCTTTTAGCGAATATTATCAAGAGACATTTTAAGATAAGTCTTTGCAAAACGGTAGCGGTAGTGCTATGATTATTCATGGATATAATTAAATTTAGTTGTAGGTGTACGTTGGAGGTGTTTTTGTGTCTGCTAACACAAAGAGAATCACGGTAAGCTTACCACAACATTTATTAAATGAGGTTGATGGCTTGATTAAACGAGAAAATGTTAACCGAAGTGAATTTATTTCCCAAGCTACAAAAGCATATCTTCGTGAAAAAAAGAAACGTCAAATTCGCGAAACAATGCAACAAGGTTATATGGAAATGGCAAAAATTAATTTGAATATTGCTGCTGAAGCTTTTCTTGCTGAAGAGGAAGCGGAGCACACACGCACACTAGATTTAGTTAGTGGGGTGTAAATTTTGATTGTTGTAAAACGTGGCGACGTTTATTTTGCTGACCTCTCACCAGTTGTCGGTTCAGAGCAGGGTGGAGTAAGGCCAGTTCTCATCATTCAGAATGATATTGGAAATCGGTTTAGCCCAACAGTCATCGTCGCAGCAATTACAGCTCAGATCCAGAAGGCCAAACTACCAACACATGTAGAAATTAATGCAAAGCGTTATGGCTTTGATAGGGATTCTGTTATCTTATTAGAACAAGTTCGTACAATTGATAAGCAACGATTAACAGACAAAATTACTCATTTAGACGAGGATATGATGTCTCGAGTCAATGAGGCATTACAAATTAGTTTAGGACTCATTGATTTTTAATTTTGATTTTATTCCAATTATGCGTACATTAAGGAAAGTTGCTGATACAGCAGCTTTTTTTATTGACTAAATTTATCGGATTATTCTGATGAATTTAGTCGTAGGACCTTCGTAGCGTTACATGCAGTAACTCTAAACTATACACTCTACACTGAAATTATAAATCTTTGCATCCTATTATTAGAAATGAAATAATAGTAGAAATAGCTGAAAAGGAGTTGGCAGAAGAAATGAAACCATCTGTTATAAAGCTGATTGAAACAAACGAGAAGTTATTTTGAAAATTGGCTACATGAAATAGAAGAAGTCAAAAGAGATGATAATTTTGAAAATATATCAGACTATGTTTACACAAGTACGAATAAAGAATTTGTAGAGATCATTTTAAATGCCCTTAGTCATGGTCAAGAATTATTTGATGAACACTTTAGTCAATTTACAGAGGGGCTCATTCAAGTTGGCTGGCCGTTATCTTACTTAACAACTGGACTACAGACGTTTAGGAAAGTCATTTTAGATACTTTGTATGATGGTGCTGAAACAGCCAAAGTAGATATAGAGGTTTATTATGAGGTTAGTATGTGGGTAGACCAAATTGTGAATATGCTAGTTACTGAATACTCTGGATCGTGGGAAAATACGGTATTCCTGCAAAAGATGGCTCTAAAGGAGCTTTCAGCACCCCTAATTCCCGTTTTTGAAACTATCAGTGTGATGCCGCTTATTGGTACGATTGATACAGAAAGAGCAAAGTTGATTATGGAAAATCTTTTGAATGGGGTCATTGAGCATCGTTCCGAAGTTGTGCTTATTGATATTACGGGAGTTCCTGTTGTTGATACGATGGTAGCTAACCATATTATCCAAGCCTCGGAAGCAGTTCGATTAGTAGGTGCTAAATGTATTTTAGTTGGAATTAGACCAGAGATTGCCCAAACAATAGTTAATTTGGGCATTGATTTATCGAAATTCCCGACGAAAAACACATTGAAAAAGGGAATTGAAACGGCTTTAGAACTTACAAATAAAAAGATTGTAACGATTGAGGGGTAAAAAGGGGAGAGTATGATGAGAATTCCAATCTTAAAGTTAAAAGATTATTTGCTAGTTTCCGTTCAAATTGAATTAGATGATCAAACTGCCCTGCAGTTTCAAGAAGATATCTTAAATAAGATACATGATGCTGGTTCACGTGGAGTTGTTATTGATCTTACATCAGTAGACTTTATCGATTCTTTCATTGCTAAAGTTTTAGGTGATGTCGTTGATATGTCCAACTTAATGGGAGCAAAAGTAGTACTTACAGGAATTCAACCGGCAGTCGCCATTACATTAGTTGATATGGGGATTTTATTACATGGGGTGCCTACAGCCTTAGACTTAGAGCAGGGATTGGAAAAATTACAGCAGGAATTGGAGGGATAAAAATGTCCCAAACCTGTGTAGAGGTTAAAAGTGAGTGGAGTATTGTGGCAGCTAGACAAGCCGGGAGAACGTTAGCTAAGGAGATCGGTTTTGGTTCTGTAGACCAAGCAAGGATTACCACAGCGATTTCTGAGCTTGCTAGAAATATATATTTATATGCGAAAAAAGGTCAAATTTGTATTGAGAAGGTTGTCCTAGTTAATAAAGTAGGAATAAAGGTGTCAGCCATTGATCATGGACCAGGTATCAAGGATTTACGTAAAGTTATGGAGGATGGATTTACAACATCTGGGGGGTTAGGTGCTGGATTACCAGGGGTTAAACGACTAATGGATGAATTTTCAATAGAATCGGCCATTGGAGAAGGTACAACAGTGAATGCTATTAAGTGGATCCGTTAGATAGGAGATGAGTGATGGAGAAAACTGATATTAGCTTACATGAAATGTATAAATCAATCCTAGAAGGATATTTACTAACAAATAGTGAGCATTGTCTCTACGAAGCCCAACAGTTTTCGCGGGAGTTAATCAAAGAGAATATGTCTCCTGAGGAAATGGTTAACTTACATGTAACGGTCGTCCAAGAACTAATTCCTAGCTTACCACCAGAAGTCTTGGCAACCAATGAATTACTACTAGAGGTAATGGTGGGCTATGGACTTGCATACAGAGAACATCAAAGTTTACGAGACCGGCAAAAGCAGTTAGATTCCGAATTTGCAGTTGCTGCTAAGATGCAACAACAATTACTCCCTAAGGATGTTCCGAGGGTCGAACCACTTGATATTGGAATAAAAAGTGTTGCTGCTAGTGCAGTTAGTGGCGATTATTATCACTTTAATGAGGATGATCAGTGGCATTTAGGTTTTGCTGTAGCTGATATTATCGGCAAGGGAGTACCGGCGGCCTTGTGTATGTCAATGATAAAATATGCTATGGATAGTTTGCCTGAACAGCGTCTACAACCAAGTGCTCTTCTTGAAAATTTAAATCGAGTAGTTGAACAAAATATTAGTTCAACTATGTTTATAACGATGATTTATGGATCATATGATTTACAAAATCATATCTTTCACTATTCAGGGGCGGGTCATGAACCAGGGTTTTATTATCAAGCGACTAGCGATCAATTCTTTGATTTAGAAACAAAGGGCCTTGTCCTCGGTTTAACGAAAAAAGCAAAGTTTCAAGAGTATCAAGCAAAGGTTGAAATTGGTGATATCATTGTCCTACTTTCAGACGGGGTAACAGAATGTAGAACTGAGAGTGGCTTTATAGAGAGAAGTGAAGTAATGAAATTAATCAGAAGTTATCTTCATTTATCTGCACAAGAAATTGCTGAAAATGTCTATAGTGATATAGAAAAGCTACAAAACTTTCAACTAAAAGATGATTTTACGTTGATGATTATAAGAAGAGACGTTTAAAAAATAGAGATAGTGGTATATAAACAATGTGAATGTGAGGAGGGTAACTATGAATTTAGAAGTTGACCACATAGAAAAAGCGGCAAAACATTACTTATACCTAAAGGGAGAAATAGATGTTTACACATCAGATAAACTAAGAAGTACATTATTACCTTTAACGGAACAGAAAGATTGTGAGATAATCGTTGATTTTTCTCTGGTTAATTATATCGATAGTACTGGGCTAGGGATTTTTATTGGTGCTTTAAAGTCTACCCATAAACATGATAGTTCGTTTATATTGACCGGAATGAATGAAAGAGTTCGGCGTTTATTTCATATTACTGGGCTAGATGAAGTCATGAACATCGAGGAAGAAAGTACGAGGGAGGAAGCGAAGTGAGTCAAACATCGGATTTCTTAGAAATGAAGGTTCCAGCCAAACCTGAATATGTAGGTGTCGTTCGCTTAACGATTTCCGGGATCGCTAATCGGCTCGGATATACTTATGACGATATAGAAGACATTAAAATCGCCGTTGCTGAAGCGTGTACAAATGTTGTTAACCATGCTTATAAAGAGAATGATGGTCAAATGACCATAGGGTGTGGGGTCTATCACGATCGCTTAGAAATTATGGTTGCAGATCGTGGGCAAAGTTTCTCGGTTGCAGATCTAAAAGGGAGTTTAGGGCCGATTAATGCGGATAAACCGATTGCTCAGTTGAAGGAAGGTGGCCTAGGTTTATTTTTAATCGACACTTTAATGGATAAAGTGGAGATCAGCAATGATGCAGGTGTGATTATCATCATGACTAAGTTCCTACAAAGAGGTGAGGTGGAACAGAATGTCGGACGGATTTCAGCAACAATCACAGATCGACAATAACATAGAACAACTAATAAGAGAATTCCAGCAATCACAATCAGAAGAAGTACAAACAAAACTCGTCAAAAATTACGAAGCGTTAGTTCATACGTTAGCTAAGAAATTTTCCAGGGGTAGAGGATATGATGAGGATCTTATACAAGTAGGAATGATTGGGCTATTAGGGGCATTGCGCAGGTTTGACCCTACAGTAGGCCGCAGCTTTGAATCGTTTGCGGTACCAACAATTATTGGTGAGATTAAAAGATATATAAGAGACAAGACATGGAGCGTTCATGTGCCAAGAAGGATTAAGGAACTTGGACCTAAAATAAAAAATGCAGTAGAGAAATTAACAACAGAGCTACAACGATCACCAAAAGTGATTGAAATAGCGAACTACTTAGAAGTAACAGAAGAAGAAGTGTTAGAAACGATGGAAATGTCGCGAAGTTATCAAGCACTTTCAGTTGATCGTTCAATAGAAGCTGATCAAGAAGGTGGAGCTATGACATTACTTGACTTAGTAGGAGCGACGGATACAGGGTTTGAAAAGACGGAACAGCAGTTATTGATCGAAAAGGCTTTTTCTGTGCTTACAGAAAGGGAGAAACAAATACTATATTGCACCTTTTATGAAGGGCTTAGTCAAAAGGAAACTGGTGATAAACTAGAAATCTCTCAGATGCATGTTTCAAGACTACAAAGGCGGGCGTTAGAAAAAATAAAAGCTTCGTTACCTGTAAAAGCTACGGAGTGTTTATAGATGACCCGAATTCAATCTTTAAAATATGTAGATGTAGCCTTTCTCCAAGCAGCTAAAAACAATAGCTCCTGGTGTGGCGATGCTTTTTCTTGTGTTGAAAGTGAGGGTTACTTTATTTGCGCAGTATCTGATGGACTTGGTAGCGGTCAATTAGCTTATGAAGCTTCTAAGGTAGTGATGAATTATATCCGAGAAAATCACCATGAAGAATTAACAATGATAATGGAAAATTGTAATCGATTATTATTTAATAAACGCGGAGTTGTTCTTTCAATTTTGAAAGTTGATTATATAAAAAAAGAAATAATTTATACAAACACAGGTAATATTAATTGTGTTTTTTATTCTCCTGAAGGTATTTTAACCAGGACCATCCCAAGAAGAGGGTTTCTTTCGGGGAAGAAGGTTACTTTTACGACACAACACCTTCCATATCAAACCGGTACCCGGTTTATAGTTTTTACAGACGGTATCGATTTACAGACTAGTTTACAAAAGGTGATTTTGAAAGAAAACAACATTGCTGATGTCGTTCAAACCGTGAAGAAACTTGTAGATCCAAAGAAAGATGACATGACATTTCTAGTTGGGGATGTACTAAGGTGATTTGTAGTGAGAAATACTTATGATGTAGGCGGCTTAGGGAGAGTCGCCTATTTTATTTTATAGAAATCAGCTGTTTCCTTTATTTTATTGCATTATTTATATAGAATAAATAAATATGATTGAAGAAGGTTGGTGTAGACAAATGGAAGAGAAAAAACAAACAATGCTGCAATTGCTGATGAAAGAAACAGAGTTTACAAAAAAGTCAATTGAAAATGTTGTTTCCTTAATTGAAGAAGGAAACACTGTTCCCTTTATAGCTCGGTATCGTAAGGAGTTAACTGGCTCCCTTGATGAGGTGCAAATTAGAACTATCGTCGATAGATGGACATATATAAATAACTTAGAGACAAGAAAAGAGGAAGTTATTCGCTTGATCCAAGAGCAGGACAAGCTTACAGAAGAACTTCAACAGGCAATTTCAAAATCTACGAAGCTTCAGGAAGTAGAAGATTTGTATCGACCTTATAAGCAAAAGCGTCGTACTAGAGCAACGGTAGCAAAGGAAAAAGGTCTAGAACCGTTTGCTACTTGGCTATTTACGTTCCCTGCTGATGGCAGTGTAGAGGAGACAGCTTCTCAATATATTTCTGAAGAAAAAGAAGTACATACGGCGGAAGATGCGATACAAGGAGCAAAAGATATTATTGCTGAATGGGTATCTGATGATCCAGAGATTCGCAAGGTAGTTCGAGAGCTAACCTTTAAAGAAGGAAAACTCGTTTCGACATCTAAAGATGTGGAGAAGGATGAAAAAGGCGTCTATGAAATGTATTACGAATACGAGGAGCAGGTTAGTAAAATTGTACCGCACCGTATTTTAGCTTTAAATAGAGGTGAGAAAGATGGGGTTTTAAAAGTTGCTCTTGCTACACCACTAGCCAAAATTATTACGCTTATTGAAAGAAAGTACATAAAAAAAAGTCACTCCCTGGTGACTCCATATATAAGAGATGCTATTAGTGATAGCTACAAACGATTAATTGAGCCTTCAATCGAAAGAGAAATTCGCAAGGAGTTGTCTGAGAAAGCGGAAGATCAAGCGATTCATATTTTTTCTGAAAATCTACGTAACTTGTTATTACAACCTCCTCTAAAAGGAAGAGTGGTTTTAGGGGTTGACCCAGCTTATCGTACAGGATGTAAATTGGCGATTGTAGATGAGACAGGAAAAGTCTTGCATATTTCTGTTATCTATCCGACACCACCAAAAAGTGAGATAGAAAAAGGGAAACAAATCGTTAAAGAATTAATAAAAAAACACGACATCGAAGTAATCGCCGTAGGGAACGGAACGGCTTCACGAGAAACAGAACAATTTATTGCAGACGTTATTAAGGAAGTAGACAAAGAAGTGTATTATCTAATCGTAAATGAAGCCGGGGCGAGTGTTTATTCTGCATCTCCGCTTGGGAGGGAAGAGTTCCCTGATTTGCAGGTTGAGGAAAGAAGTGCAATCTCGATTGCTAGAAGGCTTCAAGATCCGTTAGCTGAGTTAGTAAAAATTGACCCTAAGTCAGTGGGGGTTGGTCAATATCAGCATGATGTAACCCAATCGAAACTGAATGATTCACTAACCTTTGTTGTAGAAACAGTAGTTAACCAAGTAGGGGTTAATGTTAATACAGCTTCGAGTTCGTTGCTTCAATATGTTTCTGGGTTATCGAAATCAGTTGCAAATAACATCGTGAAAAAACGTGAAGAAGAAGGAAAGTTTTCGAATCGAAGTCAACTAAAGAAAATTCCTCGTCTTGGTGCGAAGACATACGAGCAATGTATTGGGTTTTTACGAGTGATTGACGGAGATGATCCATTAGATCAAACCGGCATTCACCCAGAAAGCTACAAAGAAACCAAAAAGTTGCTGAAGCAAGTAGGGGCTAAACCGGAACAGATTGGTTCAACGCAATTAAGTGAACAACTAAAGGAAATTAATATTGAAAAGATGGCGGCAGAGTTGGAGGTTGGAATTCCGACGTTGCAGGATATTGTTGATGCATTAATCCGTCCATTACGTGATCCTCGTGATGAGGTGGCAACGCCACTTTTGAAAAAAGATGTATTGCAGATGGAGGATTTACAAACAGGGATGGAATTGCAAGGTACGATCCGCAATGTTGTAGACTTTGGAGCTTTCGTCGATATTGGTGTTAAGCAAGATGGGCTCGTTCATATATCAAAACTAACCAATCGTTTTGTGAAGCACCCCATGGAAGTTGTTTCTGTTGGTGATGTTGTTACAGTTTGGGTAGATTCCGTTGATGTCAAGAAACAACGGATTGCATTAACGATGTTAAAACCAGAAAAACAAATTGTAGGATAGTTCAAATAAAATAGAGTGGCAACTCAAAATAAGTATCGGCTCATCTCAATTACACCTTTTGAGTTGAACAGGACTTATGAGTTACCACTCTATTTATTACTTTGTATGTTTTCTTCCGATATTTTCTGGTTCATACCTCCGATGG